>JBMFPL010000463.1:0-2937 GCA_049969115.1 Bryobacteraceae bacterium
CTTCCTGCCAGCTGCCGTCCTCCCGCTGCGTTTCCGCAAGGTAGCGGATGCCCCGGAGCACGCTTTCCGAGCTGCGGTCGCCGGTGGCCATCAGGCCCAGCAAAGCCCAGGCCGTCTGGGAAGCGGTGCTGGGAGCGGGCACATAGTGGCCGGCTTCATAGCTGGCGCAGCTCTCGCCCCAGCCGCCGTCGGCGTTCTGAATGGAGCGGAGCCATTCGGCAGCGCGCAGGATATGGGCTTCGCGATCGCTTTCGCCCGCCGCGCGCAGCCCGCGCAAGGCCAGGAAGGTGCCGTAGATGTAGTTGACGCCCCAGCGCCCGTACCAGCATCCTTCGGGCTGCTGCGTGCGCAGCAGGTAGGCGACAGCGCGGCGCACGGCGCGGTGATCGCGCCCCAGACCGCGCCGGCAGAGCGCTTCCAGCACGCGGCCCGTGATGTCCGGGCAGGTGGGATCGAGCATCGCGTTGTGATCGGCGAACGGGATGTGTTCCAGCGGCTTCCAGTTGTTGTCCACATCGAAGGCCGCCCAGCCCCCGTCGGCCGATTGCATGGCCAGCAGCCAGTCAATGGCGCGCCGCTCGGCAGCCCGCTGCCGGGCGGGATCCGAGGCTCGCGCGCGCTCCAGCGCCAGCAACACCATGGCGGTGTCGTCAATGTCGGGGTAAAACTCGTTGGCGAATTCGAAGTACCAGCCGCCGGGTTCGACGTCCGGCCGCTTGACCGCCCAGTCGCCTTTGTGACGAACCTCTTTGCTCAGCAACCAGTCGGCGGCACGGCGCAGGGCTTCTCGAACGCCGGGAACCTGCAGTACGCCTAGCGCGAAACTGGCGATGGCGGTGTCCCAGACCGGCGAGAAGCAGGGCTGGAAGAAAAACCGCCGGCCGTCATCGGTGAGCAGGCCGTAGAACTGGCGCTCGGCCTCGGCCCGGTCCGGGTGATCGCGGCTGTAGCCGAGCACGTCGAGCGCCATGATGACATACATCATGGGCGGGTAGATCGCCCCCAGCCCGTCCGAGTACCGCGTACGCTCCAGGATCCAGCGTTCCGCCTTGCGAATCGCCAGCGAGCGCAAGGAGCGTGAGCCGTGCTCCTCCCAGAATTTCAGGAACCGGTCTGCCGCCAGGAAGAAATTGCGCCAGGTGAAAAGCTCGGGATCTCGCGGCCACGCCGGGCTCCGCGTGGGATGGAAGAGTTCGGCGAGCGTGAACCCCTCGGGCACGGGACGGCGGGGGTTGGCGGCGTGCACGATGGAAAGCGGGATGACGATGGCCCGCGTCCAGGAGGACATCTGGTAGACGAAGTTGCCGAGCAGGATCATCTCCGGTGGCACGCTCGGGCACCAGCGGCGCGGGTAAAGATCGAAGAAACTCAGGTTCAACTTGACGTAACTGTTGGCCGCCTGGATGCCGCCCAGCGAGAGAATCCGCTCTCTAAGCCGGGCCATGCGGGGGTCGTACACCGGCACGCCGGCCACTTTCAGCGCAAAGTAAGCCTTCACGCTGGCGCTAACGTCAGCCGGGCCGCCGGGATACACCGGGAACCCGCCGTCCGGCGACTGCCCGGCGAGAATCGAGGCCACCGCTTTTTGAATGCGATCGCCCGTGGGTGGATGCCAGCGCCCGTTCACCGGCGGATACTGCCAGAGCTCCAGCAGGATGTAATCGGATTCCAGCGTGGTGTCACCGCCCAAGAGCTCGGCATGCCAGTAGCCTGGTTCGTGCTGCACGGAAAGCAGGTATTCAGCGCCGCGCGCGTGAGCCTGAGAAGCCGCATGCACGGCTGCGCTGGCGAACGAGGCTGCGGGTGTCATGACTGGACCTCTTGACTTAGACGCGTCGCTTCGTGAACCGGTTGCGGCGGCAGCGTGAAACGCACATCTTCTTCTTTCAACGCCAGCTCCTCGACACAATCGAATCCGTAGTTCTTCAAAGCGCGGAGCAATTCCTGTACCAGATGCTCGGGCGCCGATGCACCCGCGGTGACGGCCACGGTCTGCACTCCATCGAACCACTCGGGCCTGAGCTCGGAGGCGTCGTCCACCAGGTGGGCGGCCACGCCGGCATTCTGTGCGACCTCGACCAGGCGCCGGGAATTTGAGCTGTTCGATGAACCCACTACCAGCACGAGCTGGCACAGGGGCGCCACTGCTCTCACAGCGAGCTGGCGGTTTTGGGTGGCGTAACAGATGTCGTGCGCCGTGGGGCCTTGGAGCTTGGGAAAACGTTGGCGCAAACGGGCCACGATGTGGTTGGTCTCGTCCAGGCTCAGCGTGGTCTGGGTGATGTAAGCCACGCGATCCGGATCCGGCGGCGAGAGTCGGTCCACTTCCTCGACGGTGGAGACCACGACCGTGCAGTGGGGCGCCTCCCCCATGGTGCCTATGACCTCGTCGTGGTGCCGGTGCCCGATCAGCACGATGGTATAACCGAGGCGGGCAAAACGCACTGCCTCCAGATGCACCTTGGTGACCAGGGGGCAGGTGGCGTCAATCACCTCGAGATTGCGCGCGCGGGCCTGCTCGCGCACGGACGGCGCCACGCCGTGGGCACTGAAAATGACACGGGCGCCTTCGGGGACCTCGTCGAGTTCCTCGACGAAAATCGCGCCTGCCTGCCGGAGTTCTTCGACCACGTGCCGGTTGTGCACGATCTCCTTGCGCACGTAAACGGGCGGCCCGTAGACTTCGAGTGCGAGCTTCACCACGTCTATGGCGCGCACCACGCCGGCGCAGAATCCACGCGGCTGCAACAGGATCACCTTTTTCATGTGCACCATCCTCAGCCCCAACCCCCGCGTTGCAGGAACCTACAATTATAACAAGCGCCGTTCGGGCGGCGTCCGCTTGTAACCGGGCGCCGCCGCGCTGCGCCTTGACAAGCCGGACCATGAAGACACCCGTCACAACCTTGGCCGCCTGCCTGCTGGCTTTGAGTTGCC
>JBMFPL010000464.1:0-2919 GCA_049969115.1 Bryobacteraceae bacterium
GCGCAGATTCCCCACGGCGCGTGGTTGTCCGAAGCCGACCGGATGAGCTACCGAGCGCGGCTTGGCTTGGACGAAACCACTCCGCTGGTGGGCATCTTCGGCCACCTGAAACCTTACAAACGAATCCCCGAAGCGCTCCGCGCCTTCCGGCGCCTGGTGCGGCTAGAGCCGAGAGCGAAAATGATCCTTGCCGGCGAACCACATCCGGATTTGCCGCTGGCGCCGCTGATCCGCTCGCTCGGTCTGGAAGCGCACGTCCGTGTGCTGGGCTTCACCCCGCTCGAAGACTTCACCGGCTACATGGCGGCTTGCGACGTAGTGTTGAACCTGCGCTACCCGACCGTGGGCGAAACCTCGGGCAGTTTGTTGCGCGCCCTGGGGCTGGGCAAGCCGGTACTGGTCTCCGACGTGGGGGCCTTCTCGGAGCTCCCCGGCGAGGTATGCCTGAAAGTCGCCGTCGGCCCGGGCGAGGAAGACCTGATCTTCGAGTATCTCAACCTGTTGATCTCGCGTCCCGATCTTGCCCAGGCCTTGGGCGAGCGCGCGCGCCGGTGGGTGGAACGCGAGTGCAACTGGCCACTGGTGGCGCGCCGTTACGCCTCGTTCCTGGAAGCTGTGGTGGAGGGCCGTGACTGGTCGCCTCCCGAGCCGCCCCCAGCGCCGGCCTCTCCGCACACGGTGGAATCGCCGCCGAAGGCTGAGTACGTGCTGGCCTGGACGCCGCCGGGCGAGGCGCGCCAGTACGTGGAAACGCACCGCAGCCGCCTGGAAACGACGCTGGCGATGACTCCCGCAGGCAGGCCGGAGGACCGCGTGCTCGAGATGGGCGCGTACCTTCAGATCACGCCTGCCCTGCGAACGCACTTGGGCTACGGCGAAGTGCGCGGTTGCTATCTGGGGCCGGCGGGGCGCACCGAGCATCACATCGTGGTCTCGGAAGAAGGCGAGCGCTTCGAGTGCGATGTGGACCTGTTCGACGCCGAGCGCGATCCCTTTCCCTATCCCGATGGCCACTTCTCCACCGTGCTTTGCTGCGAGGTGCTGGAGCACTTGGCGCGCGATCCCATGCACATGATGGCCGAGATCAACCGCGTGCTGAAACCGGGCGGGCATCTGGTGCTGACCACGCCCAATATCGCCTCGCTGCGCGCGTTGGCGGCCATTCTACAAGGCTATCACCCAGGCCTGTTCGCGCACTACGTGCACCCGGACCGGGGCGGTGACCCGCGCCACCACCGCGAGTACACGCCAACTGAGATCCGCCGGCTGCTGGAAGACGCCGGCTTCGCGGTGGTCAAGCTGGAAACCGGTCCCTATCGCGAGCAGCCCCGGCCCGAATGGCTCTGGGTGCTTCACCTGCTCGAACGCTACAGGTTGTCAACTGAGCTGCGGGGGGAGGCCATTTACGCGCTGGCTCGCAAGACGGGGCCGGTGCGCAGGCGGTATCCGGAGTGGCTTTACACAGGCGGCGAACGATGAGCGTCGAGTTTCTGGGATGGCACGTGGAGCTGGAGCCGGAGACCCGCCTGCTGCGCGTCGAAGCCGACCTGCGCAACCAGTCGGGGCGCGCCTGGTCCGCGGCCGAGGGCTTCGCCCTTGGCTACCAGATGTTCGATGCCGAGACCGGCATTGTGATCTTGGACGGCGAGCGCGCCGCCCTCGAGCCTGCTCTGGAACCGGGAGAGCGGCGGCATTTACGCAGCGAGGCCACGCTGCCCGCCGAGCCTGGCAGGTACTGCGTTTTCGTCTCGCTGCTCCAGGAAGAGGTCTGCTGGCACTACCAGCAGGGCTGGCCGTTCCTGCTCATCGAGGCGGAGGTGGCCGGGGGGAAGGCCAGGCTGTTGCGCAGCAAGGTAACGACGCGGTCGCAACTGCGCCGGGAACGCTGGCTGCGGGCGGCGGTGCGCGCCTTCACTTACCCGGTGCTCAGCATCTGGCAGAACCGCAAGCTGATCCGAGCCATGGTGCGCCGCGACATCCGCGCCCGCTACCGGGGATCGTTCATGGGCCTGTATTGGACGGTGCTGAACCCGCTTCTGCTGATGCTGACTTACTTCTTCGTTTTCGGCATCGTGTTGCGGGCCCGGCTGGGCGCGGATCCGAGCCGCACGGGTTTCGCGCTATATTTCCTTGCCGGCATGCTGCCGTGGCTGCCCTTCAGCGAGGCCGCGGGCCGCGCGCCTTGGGTCATCCTAGAGCACAGAAACTTCGTCAAGAAACTGGTCTTTCCCGTGGAAACGCTGCCGGTCAATCTCGTGGTGGCGGGCCTGGTGACGGAAGCGTTCGCACTCGCCCTGTTTCTGATCGCGCTGGTGGTGTTGCGGGGCGGCGCTCCCGTCACGGCCTTGTGGCTGCCTGTACTGCTCGTGCCGCAGTTGCTTTTCACCGCGGGCCTGTGCTGGTTTCTGGCGGCGCTGGGAGTTTACTTGAGGGACCTGGGCCAGGTGATCGGTTTCATCCTCACGCTCTGGTTTTTCCTCACCCCGATCTGTTACCCGCTGGAATCGCTGCCACGGGAGGCGCTTCCGGTGCTGCGCAAGAACCCGATCTTTGTGCTGGTGCAGGGCTACCGTGCGATCCTGCTCGAGAACCACCCGCCCGCCTGGACGCCCCTGATCAAACTCTGGGTCGTCGCCGCACTGGCGTTTTTCGCCGGCTACGCCTGGTTCTACAAGCTGCGCAAGAATTTCGCCGACGTGATTTGAGGCAGCGCACGCGGCCGGCTCGGGTGCGGGCAGG
Source organism: Bryobacteraceae bacterium (assembly GCA_049969115.1). Lineage (GTDB taxonomy): Bacteria > Acidobacteriota > Terriglobia > Bryobacterales > Bryobacteraceae > DTHT01. The sequence goes on from JBMFPL010000464.1 coordinate 2,740, forward strand.
CGCCCACACCTCCGATTGAACGGGATTTCAGTGGGTGACGAACAGCCGGCTCAGACCCGGGCGGGCGCGAAGTAGCCGCGGGCCAGCTCGGGCCTGGCCTCCAAGGCCTTGCTCCAGCAGGCGCGGGCCTCTTCCAGGCGGCCCAGCTCTCGCATCACGTGCCCGAGGTTCAACAGCGCC
>JBMFPL010000465.1:0-2916 GCA_049969115.1 Bryobacteraceae bacterium
AGAGCACCGCGCCCGCGCCGCGACGCAGGGAGGCCACCAGCGGCGCGCGCTCCCAGCGTTCGCGGGCCAGCACGCGCGCATCCTCCGGAAGCGCAAAGACGGGCAGCTCGAGCGGCTGCTCCCAGACGATGCGCAACTGCGGCCGGTGGAGATCTTCGACGCTGCGGGCCACAATGCGGCGGCCGGAGGGGCGGATGCCCAGTTCTGCGGCCAGCGCGGATTCGCCTTCCAGAATCAGGATGGCGCCTTTGTCCAGGCGCGTCTTCCAATCGGCGGGCGCTTGCCCGTTCTCCAGCACGAGTATCTGCGCATCGTCGGGCGAAGCGGCGGGCAGGAAACCGGCCGCTTCCAGGATTTCCGCCCAGGGGCTGCCTGCGGGAGCGTGGAAGAATGCCGGTTGCGCCGCAGCCGCAGCCAGCGCCGCCGGCAGCAGGAAACTAACGCGCAAACGCATACCAGAAACCCGCCCGCCAGTCCCAGTAATTGGGCCGGCGAGGATTGAAACGGTTCAGAGTGTGCACGCCGCGCAGCAGGTCCAGGGCGAAGTGCAGGCTCGCGGGCCAGTTCTGCCAGCGCAGACGAAGGCCCGGCCCGGACTCCACGAAATTCGCCCAATACTGCCGGCGGGCATCAGCAGCCACCAGCCAGTTCCAGTACCATTGCGTGGCCAGGCCGCCGAGCCTCACAGAGACCGGCGCGGTGTATCCGGCACGGTTACGCCAGTAAATCAGTAGATCGTTGTCGAAGCGGCTCAAGAAGACGGCGTCGGCCCCGGTCTCGAGAAAGCCTCCGGAGCTTTCTGAGCCCAGCAGGCGCCCCCAGCCGCGGCTGAAAGCGAGGCCGCCGCGATAATCGGGTTTGAAGCGACCGCCCTGCTGGCGTTCGAGGTAGCTCATGGCTTGGCCTGCCTCGGCCCACAGCACTGCACCGCGAAAGCTCTGGGTCGCCAGCCCCACGCCCGCGATCAGGGCTGTTTCCGAGAAGAATTGCGGCCACGCGCCACCTGGCCGGCTGCGGGTGTCGCCCACAAAGCGCAGTATAAGGTAAGGGCGGAAGGGCAGGGCGGCGGTTCGAAACTCGGTCTTGAACTGCGAGTAACTGAACACGTCGCGCCAGCGCGAGGAATAGAAAGGAAGCAACCAGAAGGAAGTATGCACGCGGGAAAAGGAAGGACTGAGGTTGCGCCAGGCGCGGGCAGCTTCGGCGGCAATGGCGGGATCCGGACTGTAACTTGCCAGGCGGAACCAGCCGAGCGCTTCCCGGTCCTGGCCCATCAGGTTATAAGTCCAGCCCAGCTTGAGCATGACGGAGAAATCGGCCGGGTCAGCCTCGTGCGCGAGCTGCAAGTATCTGAGCGCGTCCTTCAAGTAACCCGCCTGGTAACTGCGCTCGGCCATGGTTTTCACTTCCACCGGGTGCGGCGGCTGCTGCGGCGGTTCTTTTTGCGGAGCGGGTTCGGGCAATCCCAGCGTCCGGCGCACCCGCGCAGCCAGCTCCTGATCGCTCCCCGCAAGCACGCGCTCGACCAGCGGGCCGGCAGCCTGGCGCTCGCCGCGAGCCAGCAACAGAAAGGCGAGCTGGGCGGCGGAGAGCAAATCCGAGGGGTCCAGCTCGACGATGCAGCGGAACTGTTGTTCGGCCTCGGCGACACGTTTCAGCTCGAGCAGCAGGTAGGCCAGCTCGCGGCGTAGGGGCACGTTGGCCGGATCGAGCGCCAGGGCGCGTTCGAATTCGGAGACGTAAGGGTAGCGCGAAGGCAACAGCTCGCGTGCGCGATCGGCGGCATAGGGTTCCGCGCCGCGCGAGGCGGCCAGAAGCGCGGCCAGACCGCGTTCCTTGTCGCCCTGCTCCAGCCAGACGCGGCCCAGATCCACCAGCACGCCACGGCGCTCGGGCCGCAGGCGCCAGGCCTTTTCGTAGTGCCCTGCGGCCAGCGCCAGCTCGTCGCGCTCCTCGGCCAGGCGCGCCAGCTCGAGATGGCTGCCGAAGTCGTTCGGGTTCCGCTCCAGCGCAGCGCGCCAGCGCGCGATACCCTCCTCCAGCGGGCGCTCAATGTTCTGGAAAGCCTGCTCGGCAGTAGCGCGCGAGGCTGGGTCCGCGCCGCGGCGGAGGCGGTCGAAAATGCGGCGGGCCAGGGCGCGACGCCCGGTCTCGTAGCAGAGGAAAGCGTATTCGAGCGCCGCATGATGATCGTTCGGATTGGCCTTCACGGCTTCGGCGAACTGTTCCAGCGCCGCCTCGTTCTCGCCGATCTTCAGGCAAGCGTAAGCCAGATCCTTGCGCACAGCCGTCCTCGAAGGGTCGAGCTCGAGGGCGCGCCGGAAGCAGGCAATGGCCCGCTCATAGTCGCTGGAGCGCAAGGCCTGGTAGGCTTTTTCCAGCCAAGGGTGGGCGGCATCCGGGACCTGGCCGCAGGCCAGCCCGGCCGCGAGGACCAGCCACAGGCCACCAGTTTTCATGCCCGCTACCAAAAATAGTGCGGGGCCGGGCGGATTTTCGCAGGGGTTCAAGCGCCGAGTCCTGCCGCACTGGCAGCAACTGCGCCAGCAGACCAACGGCACGGCCCGCCCGACGCGTCTTGCCGGGACGGGTTCGATGCCCGGGACCGCGCCCCTGCCAACGTCAGCGGATGCCGACCCGCGTTGCCTCAGCGCAGCAAGGCATTGAACAGCAGCTTGAAGGTTCCGTGCGTCTGGGCGCGGTGCTGTGCGCGGAAGCCGATCAGAACGATCTGGCCCTTGCCCAGCCGCGCCCGGACCATGGCCGGCTTGCCCGCGATGAGATCGCCGCCGATCAGCCAACCGCTGGCCAGCAGATCGTGGTCCGCGTAGCGCACCAGCGTTTCGTAACGGTCGTTGCGCGCCGAGGGCAGGATTTCGAACACCGGGTTGCCCGCCAGATAGAGGGCCAAGCCTT
>JBMFPL010000466.1:0-2912 GCA_049969115.1 Bryobacteraceae bacterium
GGGCCTCCGCCTACACGCTCAACATCAACCTGGAAATGAACTACTGGCCGGTCGAAGTCACCAACCTTTCCGAGTGTCACGAGCCGCTGCTACGCATGGTGCGCGAACTGGCCGTGAACGGGCGGCGCGTGGCGCGAGAAATGTACCGCCGGCGCGGCTGGGTGGCGCATCACAACACCACGATCTGGCGCTGTGCGCAGCCCGTGGATAACGCCGCCATGCCTTCCTTCTGGCCCATGGCGGCCGGCTGGCTCTGCCGGCATCTCTGGGAGCACTACCTCTTCACGGGCGATGCTCGCTTCTTGGCCCAAGAAGCCTACCCGCTCATGAAAGAGGCCGCCGAGTTCCATCTGGACTGGATGATCGAGGACGAGCAGGGACGCCTGCTCACTCCTGCCGGCGTCTCACCCGAGAACCGCTTCCGCTACCGGGACGCCGCGGGCAGAACGCGCACCGCCGGAGTCTCGATGGCGCCCACCATGGATCTGGCCATCATTCGCGACCTGTTCACCAGTCTCATCGAGGCCTCGCGCATCTTGGACCGTGACGAAGCCTTTCGCCGCGAATTGCAGCAGAAGCTGGCGCGCTTGTTGCCCTATCGAACCGGCCGACGCGGCCAGTTGCTGGAGTGGCCGGAGGATTTCGAGGAAGCCGACCCACAGCACCGCCATCTCTCCCACCTGTACCCGCTGCACCCGGGCGCCGAATTCACGCCCGCCAAGACGCCCGCCCTGGCGGCGGCAGTCCGGCGCTCTCTCGAGCTGCGCGGCGATGGCGGCAGCGGCTGGTCACGGGCCTGGAAAGTCAACCTCTGGGCGCGGCTGGGCGAAGGCGACCGGGCTTACGCTCTGCTCAAGAACCTGATCCTGCCCGCGCGTGCGGCTCCCGGCAAGTACAACCGGCCTGGCCTGCTTCCCAACCTTTTCGGCTCGCACCCGCCCTTCCAGATTGACGCCAACTTCGGCGCCACCGCTGGGATCGCCGAAATGCTGCTTCAGAGCCACGCGGGCGAAGTCCACCTGTTGCCCGCACTTCCGCGAGCATGGGCCGAGGGCGAGGTCCACGGCCTGTGCGCACGCGGCGGCTTCGAGGTCTCGATCCTGTGGAAAGAGGGACGCCTCGCGAGCGCCGTCCTCGCCTCGAAGCTCGGGAACGCGGCCACGGTGCGCTACCGCCAGTTGACCGCGCACATTCCCGCCCAGCGCGGGCGCTTCCACCTGGACGAGCGCCTGCGCCTGGTGCGGCAGGACCGGCTATGACACAATGACCAGCGAGGACGGTCATGCCCCGCCAGCCCAACTTCGAAAACCTGCGCCGCACGCTGCTGCTCCAGGGCGAGCCCGAGTACGTGCCCATCGTGGAATTTGGCGTGGATGCCGACGTAAAGGCGGCGTTTCTCGGCCGGTCGGTGGAAACCTTGCGCGACGAAGTCGAATTCTGGTACAAGGCCGGTTACGATTTCGTTCCGCTCCAGGCCGGCATCCGCAGCATCATCCGTCCCGGCCTGACTGCGGGCGAAAGAACCGCGGCCACGCCCCGCCAGCGCCAGGGGCGAGGCGCCTACAGCCTCTACACCGCAGGGGAACGCACCATCACCTGGGCCGAGGAGGGCCGCGGGGTCATCACCAGCATGGAGGAATTCGAGCGCTTCCCCTGGCCCGATCCCGATCGCATGGATCTTTCGGCCTTCGAGGAAGTGCGCCAGTACCTGCCGCCGGGCATGAAGGTGATCGCCTACATGGGCTGGACTTTCACCTCGGTCTGGACCCTGATGGGCATGGAAACCTTCTGCTACGCGCTCTACGAACAGCCCGAGCTGATCCGGCGCATGTATGATCGCGTCTGGTGGATCCAGAGCCGCGTGCTCATGCGCATCCTGGAGTTCGACGTGGTGGGCGCCGTCACCCATCCCGACGATCTGGCCTACTCGGAAGCGCTCATCGTCTCGCCGCAACATTTGCGGGAATTCGTGTTTCCCTGGTACCGCTGGAGCTGCACCATGGTGCGCGAGCGCGGCCTGCCCAGCATCTTCCACTCCGACGGACGGCTCTACGCCGTGCTCGACGACATCATCGCCTGCGGCTTCAACGCCCTGCACCCCATCGAACCCAAGGCCATGGACATCGTCGAACTCAAGCGGCGCGCCGGCCACCGCCTCTGCCTGATCGGCAACATTGATCTGGGCTACACGCTCACGCGAGGAACGCCCGCCGAAGTCGAGGCGGAAGTGCGAGAGCGCATCCGCACCGTGGGCCAGGGCGGCGGCTACTGCGTTGGGTCGAGCAACTCCATCACGTCCTACGTCCCGCTGGAAAACTTCAACGCCATGCGCGAAGCAGCCTTCCGCTACGGCGTTTATCCGTTGGCCGCATGATGCCGCCGCTCAGGCGCCCAAAGGATTGCCGCCCGTTATGGGCACATGAATCACGGTGACGGCCGGGGTATCCAGCGCTTGGCGGATGGCCGGGGCGATGACCTCGGGTGACTCCACGCGCACGCCGCGCGCTCCCAGGGCCTCAGCCAGCCGGGCGAAATCCACCGGACCGAGCGAGCTGGCGATGGGCCGGCCGAACTTCTCCAAGTGCCCGACCCGCGTAATGCCCCAGCCCTGATCATCGGCCACCACGGCCACGAAGTGCAGCTTCTGCCGCGCGGCGCACTCCAGCTCGGCCACCGCGAAGGTGAAAGCGCCGTCGCCGGAAAGCAGGATTACCGGGGCCTCGGGCCGCGACGCCCGCGCCGCCATCGCTCCCGCAATTCCCCAGCCCACCACCGCGCTCCGCCCGCAGGTGAGCCAGTGCCCGGGATAGCGATCGCAGAGCAAATGGTGCGCCCATTGCCCGATGCTGCCCCCGTCTATCAGCAGGATGGTGTCTTTTTCCAGGACTTGCTGGAGCGCCTGGACGATGTGT
>JBMFPL010000467.1:0-2906 GCA_049969115.1 Bryobacteraceae bacterium
GGGGGTTTTCGACGCCGGAGAAGTGATAGCAGATGTCCAGACCCCAGTTGCGGATGGCCAGCAGCGTTTCGGGCGCCAGGGCGATGGCGTGCCGCGCCCCGCAAGCCATGATGCGGCGACGGTGACGGTGCAGGCGCAGCCAGAACCGCAGGCGCGAAGGCACAAGCGGGCGCGAGGCGCCGGGCGCCGTCTTGCCCACAGCAAGAAAAGGCACGCGGCGGCCATCGAACTCCTTCTCGATCCATGCGCCTACCGGTTCTCCGTTCGTCGAGATGCCTACCAGTGCGAGCCGGTCCCCGAAGGCGCGGACCAGGTTGCGCGCGAAGGTCAACTGCCCGCCGGCAGGGAAGGCGGCGAAGTCGCAGTTTTCAATCAGCAGAATGCGCCCGTCCATTTCAGTCCCGCGCCACCTGCCGGTAGATTTCCATTAGTCGGCGGTAGTTGACCTCCGCCGTATAGCGCGCCTCGTACTCTTGACGCGCCCACTGCCGCATCCGGGCTCGGGCAACTGGGTCCGATAGAGCGCCGTCCAGTGTTGCCGCGAGGGCGTTTGCGTCACCGGGGGGCGCCAGCCAGCCGGTCCTGCCGGGCGTGATCAACTCGGCGAGGCCGCCCAGATCGCTAGCCACCACCGGCGTGCCGGCCGCAAAGGCTTCCAGCACCGCCAGGGGGCAGCCCTCGTAGCAAAGCGAGGGCATCACCAGCAAGCTGGCGCCGCGCAACAGCTCCATCAGTTCGGCGCGGGGCCGGGCGCCGAGCAACTCGATTCCGCCAGGCGAGGCCTCGCGCAGCCGACTCGCCAGCGGTCCTTCCCCGGCCACCAGCAGCTTCGTCCTGGCGCCCATCGTTTTCCAGGCCTCGACCAGCACCAGCACGCCCTTTTCCTGCGAAAGGCGGCCCACGTACATCGCGTAGCCGCCGCTTCCATCGCCGGGACCCGGGTCGGGATGGACAAAGTTGGGCTTGACCATCAGCTTGTGCCCTGGCGCTCCTGCCTTCAGCAAGATCTCGCGTGCGAAGCGGGAGACCGCGATGAAGCCGTCAACTCCATCATGCCATGCGCCGCCTTGCTTGCGCCTGGCGAGTACAAGTGCGGCCCACAGAGTGGCCGCCCGGCTGCCGCGGTAGCAGCCGTGCCGGACTCCCGGCCAGGGGAATGCGCGCCCGATGCAGTCCTGGCAGGGCCGGCCGCTGCGCAACAACAGCCCGTTGGGGCACACTGGGCGGAAGTTGTGCAACGTCTCCACCACAGGGATGCCTGCGTCACGCACCGCACGCAGGGCCGCCGAGCAAAGAAGCGGGAATGTATTGTGCAGGTGCGCCAGCGATGGCCGCTCGCGCTGGATCAGTCCGCGCAGCTCCCGGTAGGCCCCGGCGTTCCACAGCGTGAGCCCGAGCAGCCGCGCCTTGCTCATTTGCGCGATGCGCCGGTTATCTTCGAGGTAGCGGATCACACGGTGCCCGCGAGCCTCGAGCAAGGCGCATTCCGCCTCGAAGACGCGGTCTTCCCCGCCGCGAAGGGCGTATCGGTTGTGAACTGCCAATATGGTCAACGCGTCGTCGCTTCCCCGGCGGTAGTGTCTGCCGCCGCGGCGCGGGCCACCAGCAGCAGCAATCCCACGGTGACGGCGTTGCCCGCGCCGTCAATGATATTCTCGGTGCTCAGGCCCAGCAGCAGCGCGGGGATGGAGCTGGCGAGCGCCATACCTTCCCGGAGCTGGCGCAAGGACCATGCGAAGCCTGCCAGGCCCGCCAGCGCCGCGAGCCAGAGCGCTGCCCCGACGAGACCCAGCTCATAAAGCACGCGCAGCCATTCGCTGTGGATCACGCGGTTGGGATCCAGGGCATCCGGGCGATAGGCGTAAGGGAACAGCCGGAGCGCGATTCGACCGCCACTGCCCGCGCCACGACCGGCGAGCCACTCGCGCACGGATCCCTGGCGCCAAGCATCCCAAACGCCCTGGTACATGCGTAGGCGGAAGCGCGCCGTCCCCAATCCCATGCCGTCCTCGCGGTCCTGTCCGCGCAGCAGCGCCGAAGCCGTGGCGGTGAGGCGGTTGGCGGGCTCCGCGGCCGGCTGTTTGTGCAGCCCGCGGCGGATCGCGGGCACGCCAGCCACCACGACAACGATCGCTGCCACTCGCACGAGGTTGAGCCACCGGGGCCGCGCGAGCGAAGCGTAGATCCCCAGCGTGACCAGTGCTCCCGCGGTCCACGTCCTGCTGCCGTTGGCCGCCAGCCCGGCGAACAGCACGAACAGCGTCAGGGTCCGCCACGCCTCGCGTGGCCAGGGCCTCCACAGCGTCCAAGCCACCATGGCCGCGAGCAGTGCGGCGAATTGTTGCGCGGCGACGAAGCTGGTGAAGCGTTGGGGCATGTTCCGGCCTGCATAGCCGAACGAGCCGTCGACGAAGCAGATCGTTTGCAGCAGCGCCAGCGCCAGCGAGGCACAGAGGAACCACAGGATCGTTTTATCTGTCAGAACGCCCGCGCGCGCCGCCCTTTCCAGCATCGCGAGGGTCAGGAAAATGGCCGCCATCCCGGCAGCCAGCTTGACCGCGGCCAGCGGGTACTCACTCCAGAGTGCGGAAAGCCCGGCCAGCGCCGCCAGCGCCAGCCACAGCCGGCAAGGCCATGCCGTGTGCAAGCGGTCGGGCACCCGCCGCAGGCGGAACAGCAGCCATACCGGAACCGCCACCGCCTTGGCCGCATTCAACCAACCGACGCCCGTCTGCGACGCAGCGCCCGAACCCGTGGCGTCGAGGTTGGTCATGAGCAGCCAGGCCAGCACCGCCCAACGCAGCGGCGCGACGAGCGCGACGGGCAACAGGACCGCCAGCAGCCAGCGCGCAAAGACCGCGTCGAGTTCAGGGGACCCGGTCATCGGATGACGCCTCGCCTGGCCT
>JBMFPL010000468.1:0-2904 GCA_049969115.1 Bryobacteraceae bacterium
GGAGTTGGCGGGTTTGCCCGCCAACTTCCGCACGCTCCCCTACCGGCGGCCCGACACCGGCCTGGTGAACCAGCTCGGGTTCTCCTTGTTTTTGCGACAATTCGAGGCCGATTTGTTTCACCTTCCGCTCACCATCGTGCCCTGGTGCATGCCGCGGCCCTATGTGGTCACCGTGCACGACATCAGCAGCCTTCTGTTCCCGCCGGCTGCCGACCGCTGGCGGGCATTGCGCCTTTGGCGGTTCCGGCGCAGCCTGCTGCGCGCGGCCCGGGTGATCGCCGTCTCCTGCGCCACGCGCCGGGACGTGGAAAACGTGTTGGGGGTACCGGCCGAGCGCATTCGCCAGATCTACGACGCCCCCGACCCCCGCTTCTTGCGCGATGGCATGCCCCAGTGCGCGGCCGAGGAAGCCGAGCGCCGGCGGGTGCTGGAGCGCTACCAGGTGAACTACCCCTATATCCTCTATGCGGGGGCCATCCGCCCGCAGAAAAACGTGCCGCGCCTGGTGGAAGCCTTCGCCGTGCTCCGCCGCGAGCTGGAAAATCATCCCGTTTACAAGGACCTGCGCCTGATCATCATCGGCGACGAGATCGCACGGTATCCGGCGGTGCGCCATGCCGTGATCAAGACCCGGGTGGAGCACGCCGTGCGTTTTCTGGGCTTTTTGCCCTTCGAGACGCTGCGCGTTTTTTACCAGTGCGCTGCGGTGTTTGCCTTTCCCTCCCTGTACGAGGGATTCGGCTTGCCTCCGCTGGAGGCGATGGCCTGCGGCACGCCGGTGGTCACCTCCAACGTGAGCTCGTTGCCCGAAGTGGTGGGCGACGCGGCAGTGCTGGTGAACCCCGAAAACGTCTTCGATATTGCGCGCGGCCTGCGCGAGGCCTTGCTCAACGAGCCCTTGCGACAGGAGCTGGCCCGCCGGGGCTTCGAACAACTGCGCAGGTTCAGTTGGGAGACCACGGCGCGGCAGGTGCTCGAAGTCTACCGCGAGGTGGCGGAGCAGTCGCGGCGGCGGGGCTGAAGCGGCTCGCCTGAGGGTGCGGCGGACGCTCCGGCGCAGCCCTGGCCGCGTTCCTCGGGGGTGAGCAAGTCTAGTACGGTGAGCTCGAGGTGGCGAAGGAGCTGGTCCGCAAGCTGGTTGGAGAGGCCGCGCGCGCCTTTGAGCACGTTGTGCAGATGGGACTGCGAGAGGCCGGCCTGGCGGGCGAGGCGGCGTTCGGTGGTTTCCCCGCGGTCGAGCATGGCGCGAAGGCGGTGCAGGAGGCGGTCGTGGAGGTCGGCGAAGTACATCGAGAATCTATTTCTCACAGAAATAGAGGGCGCGCAAAGGCCCTTATTGCAATCTATTAGAGAATTTTAATTAAAATTGTCCCGCGCATCGCGAGCAATTTTTCGCTGTCCATCCAGGGAATTACCCAGCATTTTTCCCTGAACCTTTTTTCACGCTGGAAAAGCGCGGCCGGCGGGTTGACGATTTTCGGCTCCTCGGTATGCTCTGGAGACAGGCTTGTATGCTCCTCCCCCGAGGGCTACAGCATGGTAGCCTCTGCGGCGCTCTAGCGCGGGGCCGAGGCGGCGGCGCCTCGACCGGGAGGGGTCCCTGGAGGACAAACGAACGCCATGGAATGGACCCGATCTGACACCGTCGCGCTGGCGAAAAACCGTTGCACGCAATGCCACGGCCTGGGATTGCGGAGCAACCGCAGGGGAGGGTCCACCCCCTGCAATTGCGTCCTGCGGGAAATCTTCCGCGCCTGTTACCGGAGGTTCCGCTATTGCGCCACCAAAGAAAAGTACATGAGCCGCGTGTCCTTCGAGCACGTCCCCGGCAAGGAACGCCGGATGACGTGGGGCTTCAAGGACGAGGAGTACTGCGCGGACTTCATTCTGGTGAGCCGGCGGACGCTGGACGAATTCGAATACAAGGTCTTCAAGTACCACTTCTTGCTGGGCGCGGACTGGAAGCTGTGCTGCCGGAAGCTCGGCCTGGACCGGGGCAATTTCTTCCACTGCGTCTACCGGATCGAGCAGAAGCTGGGCCGCGTCTTCCGCGAGCTCCAGCCCTACGGCTTGTGGCCGCTGGATGAGTACTTCCACAGCACGGTGCGCAGCCGGCCGGAGCCCCCGGCTGCGTTGCCCGCAGGACAGTCCCGGCCGGAACTGGGCCGGCCCGTGCGGGCGCCGCTCGCCCAAACCGCTTGATTACCTCGCGGGGCCGGCCAGGACGCGAGCCCCGCCTTTCCTGCTCCCGGCGGGCTGTCTCACCCACCGCTTAGAATGAAGGGAAGGCCCGGCGAAATGAGCAGACTCCGCCTGGCTTCCCCCGGGCAATGACGGACCGTTTGTGGTCGTGGCTCCCTGAAATCGTCTCCGCGATCTTCGGTATCGCGGGGCTCGCTGTCCTGGTGGCCGTGTTGCGGCACGGTCGCGCCAGGGGCGTGTGGCGGGGCGCGGCCTGGGCGGCTGCCTTGGGGTTGGCCCTGGGGCTCCTCCTCACGCCGCTGCGCACGACGCGCTGGTGGCCGCGCGCCGCGCTGTGGGAGTGGCTCCGCGGCGGCGCACCCGTAGTTGCGGCAGGCTGCCTGGCGGTCTCCGGCTGGACCAAGCTGCGCCGGCGCGCGGCAGCCTGGGATCCGCGCAGGCGGGCGTTCCTGGAGGCGGCCGCAGGAGCTGCCGCGGTGGCGCCGCTCGCGGTGGCCGGCTTCGGCATGCTGGTGCAGCGGCTGGATCTGCGCGCGCTGGAGGTCGAACTGCCTGTGACTGGCCTTCCTGACGATCTCGAGGGCTTGCGCATCGCCCAGCTCACCGACATTCACCTTGGGCCGTTCCTCAGCGAGCGCGAGCTTGCCAGGGCTGTGGCCATGGCCAACGAATTTCGCCCTCACCTTGCGGTGGTCACCGGGG
>JBMFPL010000469.1:0-2882 GCA_049969115.1 Bryobacteraceae bacterium
GCGTACTTCGAATCGGCGCTGGCGGATCTGGAATTTCACCGCTGGATCTGGCAGTGCTCGGGCGACAGGACGCTGTGCCGCCTGCTCGACCAGCTCACCGCGCCCCTGTTCGCTTTCATCAGCATTCGGCGCAGCCGCGGCGGCGAGGACCTCAAGCGTGTGGTGCTCTCGCACCAGCCGATCGTGGAGGCCCTGGCCGCGCGCGACCCGGAGGCGGCCAGGCAGGCCGTACGCACGCACATCGAGAATTCCTGCATGCAATACCTCAAGTTCGACTTTGACGCGCTGGCCGCCGTCATGGCCGAGCCTCACAAGGAAAGGGCGCACGCTCCATGACTGGCGCCCCGGCGCCCGCCCGCGCGAAACCCTGCGGGACCAGGGACTGCCCTGCGGCGCAGTTTCCCCCGCCGATGGCCGGGTCCCGTCCCGGATCGAAGGGAGGCCGACGCCAATGAATCAGATCCGCTGCATTCTGTTCTTGATCGTGCTGCCCACGCTGGCCGCCTCGCAGGCGCCCCAGCAAGTGGACGTTTACGTCTCCGGGCAGGACGGCTACCACACCTACCGCATTCCCGCCATCGTGCGCACTGGCAAGGGAACGTTGCTGGCCTTTGCGGAAGGCCGCCGGCACAGCGCGCGCGACTGGGGCGACATTGACGTGCTGGTCAAGCGCAGCAGCGACGGCGGCCGCACATGGTCGCGGGCCATCACTGTGGCAGACTTCGGCGACGATACCGTGGGCAACCCGGCGCCGGTGGTCGACCCCCGCACGGGGACCGTGTGGTTGCTGCTCACGCGCAATCCGGGCCACGTGCCGGAAAAGGACATCCTGCCGGGACTGAGCGGCCCGACGCGCACCGTCTGGCTCACCTACAGCCGCGACGACGGCAAAAGCTGGGCGCCTCCGGTCGAGATCACGGCCTCGGTGAAAAAGCCCGAATGGAGCTGGTATGCCACTGGGCCGGTCAATGGCATCCAGCTCCGCTCGGGCAGGCTCGTCATCCCGTGCGATCACGTGGTGGGTACAGACCTCAGCCAGCGCTATTCTCATGTTATTTACAGCGACGATGAAGGCAGGACGTGGCGACTGGGCGGCAGCGCCGGGCCGGACTGCAACGAGTCCACGGTGGTCGAGCTTTCCGACGGCACGCTGATGCTGAACATGCGCAGCTACGCCGGAAAGAACCGCCGCGCCGTGTCCCTGAGCCGCGACGGCGGCTTGACGTGGTCGCCACCGCAGCTCGACGAGACGCTGATCGAACCCGTTTGCCAGGCCAGCCTCATTCGCTTCGGCAACCACAAGCCTGCCTTTCTGCTTTTTTCCAACCCGGCATCCACCAAACGGATGAACATGACGGTGCGGCTGAGCCGGGACGAGGGCAAGACCTGGACGGTATCAAGGACGGTTCACGCCGGGCCGGCAGCTTATTCCAATCTGGTGGAGCTCGGTCGCGGCATGATCGGCCTGCTTTACGAGCGCGGCGATGCGTCCCCATACGAACGCATCAGCTTCGCCCGCCTCGCTTTGCGCTGGCTGGTGGGGCGACGATGATCGCTCGTGAAACGAGCATGCCCGGAGGCGCCACTGTGCCGACTCGAGCGCCTGGCGCTGCTCGGGACCCAGTGCTGGCCCGAATGGATTTCCTGCGTCGGTGCGCACTCGCGGTCGCGGCTGCGAAGCTGCGGTCGAGCGATCTGGCGCCGCTTCCGCGCGGCCTCGCAGGCCAGTTCGTCGGCGTTCATGGCGACCGGCTGATCGTCGTCGGGGGAACGTACTGGGACAGGCCTCGCTGGGAAGGAGGCCGCAAGCAGTGGTCGGCGGGGATCTTCACCCTGGGAGCCGGGGAGGCGGCGTGGCGCCTTTCCGGTGAGCAGCCCGAACCGCTCGCTTACGGGGGCAGCGTGAGCACCCAGCGTGGTCTGATTTGCGCGGGCGGGCAAGGGCTGGCGGCAGCGTCGGCGACGGTTTCCTTGCTCGCCTGGGATGGCGTGCGAGTACGGGTTCAGAGACTGCCTGAGCTGCCCGAGCCCCGCATGATGCTGGGCGCCGCGCTCGCCGACCGGGCCATTGTCGTCGTGGGCGGCCAGCCTGCACCCGATCGTACCGCTTCGGCCGATGCCTGGATGCTCGATCTGTCCGGTGAGTGCTGGCGTGGGGCGCGTTGGCGGCGCATCGAGTCGCTGCCCTCGGTGGGGCGCATTCCGCCCGCGGTAGCGGCCTCGGCTCGGCGGCTGTTCGTGGCCAGCGGCGCGGAGTTTCTCGCCGCAGCGGAAGGACAGTACCGCCGCCGCTACCTGCGCGACGTTTTCGGCTGGACGCCGCGCGGGGGATGGTGTGAGCTGCCCGGGAGCCGTGGGCAACGCTGGGCGCTCCCGCCTTGACCGACGGTCAAGGCCGCATGCTCATCTTGGGCGGTGACGACGGCAGTTTCGCCGCAGCGGATCTAGGACCGCGCCACCCCGGCTTCTGCCGCGCGATCCTGAAGCTCGACGAAGCGGGCTGGCGAGAAATCGGCGCGCTGCCCCATGCAGTGGTCACCACGGGCATCGCCCGCTGGAGTGCGGGCGCCGCCATCCCTGGCGGCGAAGACCGGCCCGGCCGGCGCTCATCTCGCGTGCTTTTTCTGGAGGGACTCTTCTGATGCAGAACGCAGCATTGTGTGGCATTCTCCCCGCCGTCGTCACGCCCCTGGATGCCTCGGGCCATTTCGAGCCCGATGCTTTCGAGCGCCTTGTCGCTCGCCTTTTCGCCGCGGGCGTGGACGGCCTGTACGCCAACGGGCAGACAGGCGAGGGCCTGTTGCAACTGGTGGAGCAACGCAAGCGGGTGGCCGAAGCCGCCATTGCGCTGGTACCGCCAGGTAAGCAGGTGATCGTGCACG
>JBMFPL010000470.1:0-2881 GCA_049969115.1 Bryobacteraceae bacterium
CTGGTGAGCACGGCGCTGGCGGTCTGCGCGCCCTGCGTTCGCACTCGTCCCCAAGAGGCGCTCGCACGCGCTTTTGATGCCCACGCGCAGGCGCGCAGGCCATTCGGATTGCCCGGATCAACGCCCAGGCAGGCAGGTGGTCGCACCTGCGTGCTGTGCTCGCGACAATGCCAGATCGCGGAAGGCGGACGCGGCTACTGCGGCCTGCGCACGGTGCGCGAGGGCCGGCTCGTGCATCTGGTGGGCACGCCCGAACGGGGGATGCTGGAGTGGTACCGCGATCCCCTGCCCACCAACTGCGTCGCTGACTGGGTGTGCGCAGGCAGCCGGCAGAGCGGCTTCCATAACCTTGCCGTCTTCTATGAAAGCTGCACTCTGGATTGCCTCTTCTGCCAGAACTGGCACTTTCGGCATGCACGGCCCGAGCGCGCGCGGATGCTCACCGCCGAGCAGCTTGCGCAAGCGGCCAACGAGCGGACCTGGTGTGTGTGCTTTTTCGGCGGCGATCCGGCCTCTCAGATGCCGCACGCGCTGGCTGCGGGGCGATTGCTGGCGCGCAGGGGAGTTGCGGTCTGCTGGGAAACGGCCGGCACGAGCCACCCCAAGCTGCTCGACCGAGCGGTGCAACTGTCGCTGGAGAGCGGCGGTTGCATCAAGTTCGATCTGAAGGCATACGATCGCGCGCTCTACCAGGCGTTGACCGGCGGATCGAACGAGGCGGTGCTGGAGAACTTTACCCGCGCGGCTGCGCGGTTTCGCGAGCGGCCGGAACCGCCCCTGGTGGTTGCGAGCACGTTGCTGGTGCCCGGCTATGTGGATGCTGGCGAGGTAGGGCGCATCGCCCGCTTCATCGCCAGCCTCGATCCGGACATTCCTTACGCGCTGCTGGGGTTCGCTCCCCAGTTCGCGATGAGCGACCTGCCGCCCACCTCAGTACGGCACGCTGAGGATGCGCTGCGCGAAGCGCGAGCGGCGGGCCTGCGCCGCGTCCGTATGGGGAACCGTCACTTGTTGGGTTTTGATTACTGAGGCAGGAGCAGGGCGCTCGGGGCCAGCAAGCGCTGCGCCAATCCTCAGGAGGGAACGATCTCCACGCCCATGCTGCGGCAGGTGCCTTTGACGCAGCGGATGGCCGCTTCCAGATCAAAGCAGTTCAGGTCGGGCATCTTGATACGCGCGATCTCCTCGATCTGCTTCTCGGTGATTCTGGCGACCTTGTTCTTGTTGGGCTCGGAGGAACCCTTGGCGATGTTGACCGCGCGCTTGATGAGCACGGGAACCGGCGGGGTCTTGGTGACGAAGGTGAACGAGCGGTCCGAGTAAATCGTCACCACCACAGGGATGATCAGGCCTTCCTGGTCCTTGCCGGAGGTCCTGGCGTTGAAGGCCTTGCAGAACTCCATGATGTTGACGCCCTGCGGGCCCAGCGCGGTGCCCACCGGGGGCGCCGGCGTGGCTTTGCCCGCCGGGATTTGCAGCTTGACTTGCGCAACGACTTTCTTGGCCATGGTGAAACCTCAGCGTCAGCGCGCGCTAGATCTTCTCCACCTGACTGAATTCCAGTTCGACCGGCGTGGCCCGCCCGAAGATCGTCACCAGCACGCGCAGCGTGCTGCGCTCGGTATTGACCTCGTCCACCTTGCCGGAGAAGCTGGTGAACGGCCCATCAATGATGCGCACCGTTTCGCCTTTCTCGAAGGTCTGCTTGGGACGCGGGCGCTCGGCGGCGGAGGCCTGCCGGTTGCGAATCTCTTCCACCTCCTCCGGGCTGAGGGGAATGGGCGTGGTGCCTCCACCCACAAATCCGGTGACGCGCGGCGTGGAGCGGATCGCGTGCCAGACGTCGTCGTTCATCTCGACTTCGACCAGCACGTAGCCCGGGTACATCAGGCGTTTGCTGGTCTGTTTCTTGCCTCCGCGGATCTCGACCACTTCTTCCTCGGGCACCAGGATCTCGCCGATCTTGTCGGCGAAGCCGAACGCCTCCGCACGGCTGCGCAGCGATTCGGCCACCTTACGCTCGAAACCGGAATAGGTGTGGATGATGTACCACTGCTTCTTGGGACGCTCGGCGACGCCAGGGGCCGCTTCTTCGGCGGTGGGCGGGGTTCCGCTCCCGGTCTCGCCATCTTGCGCGAGCGAACCTGGCGCTTCGGTTTCAGCGGGGGAGGCTTCCGCAGGCGAGACCGGTTCGCCGGCGCCTGTCTCTGGCTGCGCCTTGGGGATCTCGAGATCGTCCGCCATCGCCGCGCTCCCTATCTGGTGAAGTAATCGAAGATGCGCGTGATCATGCGGGCGAAGACCAGGTCCACGACGGCAAAATATGCGGCGAAGGCGAACACCGCGGCGATGACCACCGCGGTAGTTGCTACCACCTGCTTGCGAGTGGGCCAAGTGACCCGGCGCATCTCTGCCTGCAATTCCTTGACGTATTCCCTGAGCCGCCGCGGCCACCGCAGCAGCTTCTCGCTCCACGCGCTGCCTGTCATGGGTTCACTCTTCGGGGGGCCAGGAAACTGGCAGGGGCGGAGGGATTCGAACCCCCACTCGCGGTTTTGGAGACCGCTGGTCTACCGTTCAACCTACGCCCCTGCAGTCCATTACGACCACGATGATCGAACCAGCCGGCCCGGGGCCGGGGGCCAACCCCGAGCCTCAATAACAGCTTAGCCTATTTTACCTCGCGATGCACCTGGTGCTTGCGGCAACGCGGGCAGTACTTGCGGAACTCCAGCCGCTCGCTGGTGGTCTTGCGGTTCTTGGTGGTGGTGTAGTTGCGCTGCTTGCACTCGGTGCACTGCAAGGTGACGATTTCGCGCGGCATGCCCCTACTCCAGGATTTCGGTGACGGTGCCGGCGCCCACCGTGCGGCCGCCCTCGC
>JBMFPL010000471.1:0-2880 GCA_049969115.1 Bryobacteraceae bacterium
TCACTCTTGTCGCGAGGAAGCGTACCAGGCGCACCCCGAGTGGGTGGCGGTGGACGCCGATGGCAAGCCGCGCCCGCACTGGGCCACGCCCGGCCGCTGGATCACTTGCGCTTTGGGGCCTTACAGTTTCGAGTTCATGACCGAGGTCATCCGCGAAATTATGGCCTTGTACCGCGTGGACGGCATCTTCGCCAACCGCTGGTCCGGCTCCGGCATGTGTTATTGCGAGCACTGCCGCAGAAACTTTCGCGATTTCTGCGGGCTCGAACTGCCCCGCACGACCGATTCGCAGGATCGCGCGCGTCGGCAGTACATCCTGTGGCGGCAACAACGCCTCTTTGAGCTATGGCGGCTTTGGGACGGTGAGATCCGCCGCATCAACCCGAACGCCTGCTTCATTCCCAATACCGGCGGCGGCGCCCTCAGCGAGCTGGATATGAAAACTGTCGGCGAGCTGGCGCCCACGCTCATGGCTGACCGGCAGGCTCGCCGCGGCTTGATGCCCCCCTGGGCCAATGGCAAAAACGCCAAAGAGTACCGCGCCACCCTGGGCCGCAAGCCCCTCGTCGGCATCTTCAGCGTTGGGCTGGAGGAGCCTTACCGCTGGAAGGACTCCGTGCAAACCGAGGCCGAGATCCGCATCTGGGTGGCCGATGGCGTGGCCCACGGCATGCGGCCCTGGTTCACCAAATTCTGCGGCATCATCCACGACCCGCGCTGGCTGAAAGTCGTCGAGCAGATCTACGACTGGCACTGGCGGCAGGAGCGCTACCTGCGCAACGAGGAGTCGCTGGCCCAAGTGGCTTTGGTCTATTCGCAACAGACCGCGGCGTTTTACGGCGGGCCGCGGGCGCAGGAGAAAGTCGAGCAGCATATCCTGGGCGCTTACCACGCGCTGGTGGAGGCGCGCATCCCCTTCGACATGGTGCACGACGGGCTGTTGGATTCCGGCCGCATTGCGCGTTACCGGGTCCTCATCCTGCCTAACGTGGCCGCGCTTTCCGACCAGCAGTGCCAGCAGCTACGGACCTACGTCGAGCGCGGCGGGGGACTGGTGGCGACCTTCGAGACCTCGCTTTACGACGAATGGGGCGCGCGGCGGAAAGATTTCGGGCTGGCGGATCTGTTCGGCGCTTCCTTCCAGGGGCGCCTGGAGGGCCCCATGCGCAACGCCTACCTGCGGCTCGAACATCGCACGCGGCACCCGTTGCTGCGAGGGCTGGAGGCGGCGCCACGAATTATCCACGGCGTCTGGAGGCTGGAGGTGCGCCCGCGCGCCCAGCTCACCGATGCGCCGGTCACCTTGATCCCTTCCTATCCCGACCTGCCCATGGAAGAGGTCTACCCGCGTGTGGAGAAGACGGGTATCCCGGAAGCATACCTGCGCGAATTCGGCCGCGGGCGCGTGGCGTACTTTCCTTGGGACCTGGACCGCGTCTTCTGGGAGGTGATGTGCGCCGATCACGGGCGGCTGTTGGCCAACGCGGTGGACTGGGCGGCCAGCGAGGAAAGGCCGGTCCGGGTGGAAGGCCCGGGCGTGCTCGATGTTGCGTACTGGCGGCAACAAAATTCGGTCACTTTGCATCTTGTTAACCTGACCAACCCCATGATGATGAAGGGGCCCTACCGGGAGGCGATCCCGGTGGGCCTGCAGCGGGTGCGGCTGAGGCTGCCGCAAGGCAGCCGGGTGCGCGAGGTGCGTCTGCTGGTGGCGGGAGGCAGCCCGGAGTGGAAGCAGCGAGCCGACTGGCTGGAGCTTAGCGTGCCTTCGGTCGGCATCCACGAGGTGATCGCCGCGGACTTGTGACAGCCGCCCGCCACGCGCCGGATAACCACCGCCGGCCGCGTCGCGTCATAATGCAAAGTTGGGAGTGCGGCTGGCGCGCCGCGCCGGCGAGGCTTGGCGGGCGGCAGCGGGCAACTTTACTGTTGCTCTGCGGCGCGTTTCGATACACACTAAATTGCAAAAGAAATTGCAAAAGGAGACTCCGGAGTTGCGACTGGCTGACAGCGCGGTCTTGCGTGAGCCGACCGAGCAGTGGACTACCCTGGACGCGGCGGAGCTCTACGACGTCGCCAGTTGGGGCAAAGGCTACTTCTCGGTGGGCGCCAACGGCAACCTGCACGTCCACCCGACCAAGGATCCCTCCCGCTCGATCGACCTCAAGAAGCTCGTGGACACGCTGGTGCTGCGCGGCATCTCGCTGCCCATCCTGATCCGCTTCGGCGACATCCTGCGCCACCGGCTGAGCGAAATCTACCAGGCCTTCGAAAGCGCCATCGCCGAGCACGGCTACCAGGGCCAGTACTGCTGCGTGTATCCCATCAAGGTGAACCAGCAGCGGCAGGTCATCGAGGAGCTGTTCGAGTTCGGCCGCCGCTACCGCTTCGGGCTGGAAGCCGGCTCCAAGCCTGAGCTGCTGGCCGTGCTCGCGCTGGCCGACAACCAGACGCCCATCATCTGCAACGGGTTCAAGGACGACGAGTACATCGAGATGGTGATGCTGGCCCGCAAGATCGGCCGGCACATCATCCCGGTGGTCGAGAAATACACCGAGCTGGAAATGATCGCCGAACACGCGCGGCGCATCGGGGTGCGGCCCATGATCGGCCTGCGGTTGAAGCTGGCCACGCGCGGTTCGGGGCGCTGGAAGTCATCCGGCGGCTACCGCTCCAAGTTTGGCCTGACGGTGAGCGAGGCTCGCCGGGCGCTGGAGCGGCTACGGCAACTGGGCATGGCCGATTGCCTGCGACTCATCCATTTCCACCTGGGCAGCCAGATCACTAACATCCGCTTCATCAAGGCGGCGGTGATCGAGGCCGCGCGGATCTACGTGGAGCTGGCGCGGGCGGGCGCCGGGCTGAAGTATCTCGACGTGG
>JBMFPL010000472.1:0-2876 GCA_049969115.1 Bryobacteraceae bacterium
GTCTGCTGGAGCTCGAGCACGCCCGATTTCGCCGCACCCGAGCAGTGGTGGGGGCGCTGGCTGGCCAGCCGGGGCTACGTGGTGCTGACGAGCTGGTCGTTCATCCGCTACTACCGTGGGGGGACGGCGGCCCGCACCGGCGCGCCGGAAAAGCTCTACCAGCGCTTCGGTCACTGGCTGCCCATGGCGAAGATGGTTTACGATGCGCGCCGCGAGGCCCAGTACCTGCGCAGCCTCCCTCGGGTGGACCGAGAGCGGATCGGCTTCATCGGCTTTTCGCTGGGCGCCAAAGCCGCCCTTTACGTAGCAGCGTTCGCGCCTGAGTTCCGCGCCGTAGTCGCGCTCGATCCTCACATTGCCCTCAATGGCGGCACCAACTGGTACGCTCCGTGGTACCTGGACTGGCTGCGGCCTTTCCCCGACATTCCCACTCCCCAGCGCACCGTCCTGAGCCTGCTCGATCCCGACCCAGCCCGTCCCGGCTTCGAACACGACCACCACGAGGTGCTGGCCCTGGCCGCCCCCAAGCCTCTGCTCATCGTCGGCGGTTCGGGCCACTGCGAGGATTGCGGCGGGCACTCGGACGATCTTCAGAGCTGGGGCTACGTGAACCGGGCGCGCGAGGTCTACCGGCTGCTGGAGGTTCCCGAGCGGCTCCAGTTCGTGCTCACCCGCGACGGTCACCAGCCCAACGGGCCTGAGATTGACCCTGCCTGGCAGGGTTTCTTCGAGCGCTGGCTGAAAGGGGGTTAGTGAGCCGCACGCGCCTTCCGCAAGGGGCGGCCGCCCCGGGGCAAGGCCGGTTCATGTTGCGAAAAAATCGCTCATGCGATAAAATCGCAGATAGGATGAAGTCGCGGCCAGGACCCGGCACGGTGATGCAACGCCTGGAGGCGGCCTGCCGCAGCCACGGCCTGCCGCTCACCGTGCAGCGCCGGGCCGTGCTGGAGGCGTTGGCCTCGCGGCGCGACCTTCCCACCGCCGACCTTGTTTACGAAGATGTCGCGCGGCGACTGCCCGGCGTCTCCCGCGCCACTGTCTACCGGGTGCTCGAGGTGATGGTCCGCGCGGGCGTGGTGCGCAAGGTTTGGTACGCAGGCGCCGCGGCGCGCTTCGAGGTTCCCCACCGGCGGCACCATCACCTGGTCTGCGTGGTCTGCGACAGAGTGGTGGACGTGGACAATCCCGCCCTGGACCGCCTGCCCGGGCCGGGCCGCGACGCCCGCGGCTTCCGCCTGCTCGATTACTCGGTACAATTCATGGGAGTCTGCCCCGAGTGTGCGGGCAAGGGGCGGGCTCCGCGACGGCAATCATCGAGGAGAATGGCACATGAAGGGAAATGACACTGTCATCGCACGCCTGAACGAAGCTTTGCACGACGAGTTGACCGCCATCCACCAGTACATGCTCGACGCAGAAATGTGCGAGAACTGGGGCCTCAGCCGCCTGGCCTCGCTCATCCAGAAGCAGGCCATCGGCGAGATGAAGCACGCCGAGCGGCTGCTGGAACGCATCATCTTCCTGGAGGGCGTCCCCGAGATGGGCGGTCAGTTCTCCATCCAGCAGCCGGCCAGCGTGAAAGCCTTGCTCGAGCACCAGCTCGACATGGAGCGCGGCGCGGTTGCGGCCTACAATGCCTCGGCCCGAATTTGCCAGGAGGCCGGAGACAACGGCTCCAAGGACCTGTTCGAATCCCTGCTCAAGGACGAAGAGGGCCACACCGATTTTCTGGAGACTCAGCTCGGTTTGATCGAACAGACCGGCCTGGAGAACTACCTGGCCCAGCAGATGAAAAGCTGAAGCGGGGACTTCATGGCTGTTGGAGCCGAACGCGGAGACCGTCGCGCAGGCCCTCGCCCGGCCCCAGCGCCACCAGCTCGCCCTCACGCAGGCCCTCGAGCACCTGGACGCGGGTGAGCGTGGAAGCGCCCGGGCGGACGGGGCGCCAGCGCAGGCGGTCTCCCAGCAGCACCCAGACGCCTGCCTGGCCGCCGTTGCGGCGGAGCGCCTCCCTGGGAATGATCAGGCCTCCCGTGATCACCTGCGTGCGGATTTCGGCGTTGACGTTGGCGCCGGGCAGGAGATCTCGATCGGAATTCTCGATGGTCAGCAAGACCTCTCCCACCTGGCGTGTGCCCAAGGCCGTCACCTGAGTGGGGGTCTGTTCGATCCGGCCATGCCAGCTTCGGCCGGGCAAGGCGTCCCAGGTGATTGTCACTGGCATTCCATGCGAAAGGCGGCCCAGCTCGGGCTCGTCCACGTAAATCCGAACACGAGCGGGGTTCAGCCTGCCCACCGCGGCCACCTCGTCACCCGGGCGCAAGTAATCGCCGCGGCGAACGCGCAGCTCGTAAACTACCCCAGCCAGCGGCGCGCGGATCTTGCACTGCTGGAGTCGCCGGGCCGCCACATCGCGGGCCGCTTGCGCCTCCCTTAGGCGAGCCTCAGCCTGAGTGCGGTCGGAGTCCGACGCCAGGGAGGCGCGCTTCTGCTCGAGGTTCTTGAGCTCGGCGCGAGCGCGTTGCAGGCGGTCGCGCGCCGCCTGGACCTCGGCCGGGGCAGCTGCCTGCTTTTCCAAGAGCTTCTCCAAGACCCGCAGTTCGCGCTCGGCCTGCTGCGCTTCCAGGCGCACCCGTTCCAGCGCTCCCCGGATTTCGGCAAGCTGCACCGGCGGCCCACCTCTGCGAATCGCCTCGAGCGCGGCCCTTGCCGCTTCCAGCCGGGCCTCGGCCGCGGCAAGCTCTGTTCTGGCCTCGGACTCGTCCAGTTCAACCAGCACCTCGCCCGCCCTGACCACGCTGCCCCTCTCGATGGCCAGCCGCACGACCACTCCCTCGCGCCCGGCACGGACCACGACAAATTCGGCCGGCTCCACC
>JBMFPL010000473.1:0-2860 GCA_049969115.1 Bryobacteraceae bacterium
CGAGGAGGCCGAGAAAGCCTACCAGATGGCCTTGAACCGACAGATGACCGCGCTGCGCAACGTCTCCGTGAGCCGGGCCGAGGTGGCGCGGGCCAGGGCTCAGGTGGCGCAGGCCCAAGCCATGCTCGATCGCGCCGAGGAGGATCTGCGCAATTCGACCATCGTCAGCCCTATGGACGGCATCGTGCTTTCGCGCGACGTCGAAGTGGGCGACGCGGTCAGCTCGATCCTCGTGCTGGGATCGCAGGCCACCAGGCTGCTCACTTTGGGCGATGTCAGCGACGTCTACGTGCTGGGCAAGGTGGACGAGGGGGACATCGGCAAAGTCTATCTCGGCCAGCCCGCACGCATTGTGGTGGAGGCGTTCAAGGACCGCAAGTTCTACGGCAAGGTGACCAAGATCTCGCCGCTCGGCGTCGAGAAGGACAACGTGACAACGTTCGAGGTCCGCGTCTCGATCCACAACCCGGGCGGTGAGCTGCGCGCCAACATGACGGCCAACGCGGAAATCATCCTGGAGGAAAAGAAGAATATCCTACTCGTGCCCGAAGCGGCGGTCATCTATGACCGCAATCGCCAGGCCTTTGTCGAGATCCCCGATGCCGCCTCGCCCGATGGGCGGCGGCGCGTGGCCGTGAAGCTGGGGATCTCTAACGGGGTCAAGACGGAGCTGGTCGAGGGCCTTCAGGAGGGCGACACCGTCATTTTGCAGTAGGCGGCGTCATGGGCTTGCGCGATCTCGTGGCCGACACGCTGCGCACGCTGTGGGCGCACAAGCTGCGGACCTTCCTCACCATGTTCGGCATCGCCTGGGGCATCGTCTCCATCACGCTGATGGTGGCCGCGGGCGAAGGGCTGCACGAGGGCCAGAGGCGTGTGGCGGAGAACTTCGGCAAGGACCTCATGATCGTGTGGGCCGGCCGCACCAGCATGCAAGCGGGCGGGATGCGGGCCGGGCGCGCGCTCCAGTGGCGGGCGAGCGATTGCCATATCGTGCAGCAGGAAGCCACTGCCTGCCGCTGGGTCCTGCCCGAGCTGGGCGAATCGGTCCCGGTGCGCAGCCGTTACAACAGCGCCACGTTGCTGGTGACCGGCTCGCTGCCGCCCTTCGCCGAGATCCGCACCATTCCTGCGGCCGAAGGGCGTTTCTACAACTGGCAGGATGTGGGCGAAGCCCGGCGGGTAGCGTTTCTGGGCAGCGATGCCCGCAAGCAACTGTTCGGGAGCCGTCCCGCACTGGGCGAAACCGTGTACCTGGGCGGCCTGCCTTACACCGTCATCGGCGTCATGCAGCACAAAGAGCAGGATTCCAGCTATGACGGGCGGGACATCTCCAAGGTCTTCATCCCCTTTACGGCCGCGCTGCGCGACTTTCCCAACAAGCCACCGCTCGAGCCCGACACCATAGACCGGCTGCTGGTGACGCCGCGCTCGCTCGAACTTCACGAGACCTGCAAATGGCAGGTGCGGCGGGCGCTGGCGCGCCTGCACAACTTCGATCCGCGCGACGAGGAGGCCGCCGGCATCTGGGACACGGTCCAGAACGCCAAAGCCTTCCGGCAGATGACCGACGGCATGAAGTATTTCCTGGGGGCCATCGGGCTCGTCAGCCTGCTGCTGGGCGGCATCGGGGTGATGAACGTCATGCTGGTGGCGGTGCGTGAGCGCACGCGCGAGATCGGCATCCGCAAGGCGGTGGGGGCCACCTCCCGCGAGATTCTCCGGCTGTTCTTCCTCGAAACCGTCATTGTAGTTTTTCTGAGTGGCGGGGCAGGCATGGGGGTGGCTTACGGCCTGTGCGCGGCAGTCAACGAGTTGCCCATGCCGCAGTATTTCGCCGGGCTGCTGGTGAGCTGGAAAACGGCGCTGCTGGCTCTCGCGCTTCTGGGTACGGTGGCGGTACTTTCGGCCTTGTACCCCGCGCACCAGGCTGCCTCGGTGGACCCCATTGAGGCTCTGCGCTTCGAACCGGGAGGCTGAGACGATGTTTTGGGAAGTCCTTCGGCAGTCCTGGCAAGCCTTGCGGCGCAATCCGCTGCGCAGCTTCCTCACCATGCTGGGCATTGTCTGGGGCGTGGTGGCCGTCTCCGTGCTGCTGGCTTACGGCTCGGGCTTTCGCGGCGTGCTGGTGCGCTCTTTCGAGGCTTTCGGCAAGAGCGCAGTGATCTGCTGGCCGGGGCAGACCAGCGAGCAGGCCGGGGGCGAACGCGCGGGCAAGCGGGTGCGTTTCGAGAAAGCGGACATGGAGGCGATCCGCGCCGAGGCCAACCTGGTCAGGCATGTCAGCCTGGAGACTGTGCGCTGGCTGGCCGTCTCTTACGGCGACCGTCTGGTGAACACCGCGGTGCGGGGCGTCTATCCCGAGTACGGCGAGATCCGCAATGAGCTCCCCAGCGAGGGCCGCTGGATCAGTCACGAGGACATGCTGGAGCGCCGCCGCGTGGTGTTTCTGGGCGGAAGGCTGAGGCAGCAGCTTTTCGGGGGGCGGCCGGCGGTGGGTGAAACCGTACTGATTCGCGGGGTGCGGTTCACCGTGATCGGAACCATGGAGCGCAAGCTTCAGATGAGCAACTACTTCACCAGCGACGACGAGTCCTGCTGGATCCCTTACTCGACCGCCGCCGGCATGTGGGATGCCCGTTACGCCAACGTGCTCGTGTTCTCGCCCGTGGTGCCCCAGTGGGAAGAGAAGGCCAAGGCGCAGGTGCTGGCCATAATCGCCAAACGCCAGCGCTTTTCTCCCACCGACCGGCGGGCCATCCTCATGTTCGGCCGCCAGGAATTCCGCCCTATCATAGACGGGATCACGGTGGGCCTCCAGGCGCTTCTGGTGTTCATCGGCGCGCTCACGCTGGGCATC
>JBMFPL010000474.1:0-2856 GCA_049969115.1 Bryobacteraceae bacterium
TCCTGGCGGCGGGCGCCTCGCGACGCATGGGCACTCCCAAGGCGCTGCTCGAGTGGCAGGGCCAGACGTGGCTGGACCGCTGGATCGGGCTGCTGCGCCCGCACTGCGATCCCGTGATCGCGGTCCTGGGCGCGGACGCCGAGTTGATCCGCGCCGGGATCCGGCGCGCTGCTGAGGCTCGTATCGTGATCAACCCGGCACCCGACCGGGGACAGTTGAGCTCGCTGCAATGCGCGCTGGCCGTGCTACCCGAACAAAATACCGGCTTTTTGTTCACGCCGGTGGACCACCCCGCCGTCCGGCCCGAAACCGTGCAGAGCCTGATCTCCGAATTCCTGCGTAGCGGCGCCATGGCGGCGGCCCCTCGCTACCAAGGCCGCGGCGGACATCCCGTGTGCTGCGCGCGCCCGCTGGCGGCCGAATTGCTGGCCGAGCCGCCGGGCTCGCAGGCGCGCATCGTCCTTCACCGCTATCGTGACCAGACCCGGTACCTCGAGGTTGACGATCCGGGCGTCGTCGAGGACGCTGACGATCCGGAGACTTACCGGCGGCTGCTGGGGAAACGATCATGAGGCGGTCGACGCTGCGGCGGCTGGCTCTGGCGGGCGCCGTTGCGGTCATCGCGGCGCTGGTCGCGGCGCCCTATTGGAACCTCGACCGCTACCGGCGCCAAATCCAGGCCGGGCTCGAGCGGGAGCTGCACCGGCGCGTGAGCGTCGGCAAGGTGCGGCTGGAGCTGCTGCGCGGCCCGGGCGTCGCCCTTTCCAACGTAGTGATCGAGGACGACCCGCGCGCAGGCAGGGAGCCTTTCGCCTACGTCGGTTCGCTCGAGGCGCGGATCGCGCTGCGGAGCCTGTGGAGCGGAAAGCTGGAGTTCTCTTCGCTGCGGCTGGAGGAACCGAGCGTCAACCTGGTCAAGCCTGGCGCCGGTTCGTGGAACTTCGTGGATCTGGTGAGCCGTCCGCCGGGAATTCCGGCCACGGGCCAAACCCGCGCGCCGGCCATTGCCGTGCGCGGGGGCCGGATCAACTTCAAATTCGGGCAGACCAAGTCGGTCCTCTACCTGGCCAACGCAGATCTGGACCTGGTGGCGCCGCAAGACCCGCAGGGGCCGTGGCAGCTCCGTTTCACCGGGGCTCCGGCGCGCACGGACCGGCCCGCGCAGGAGCTGGGACGAGTGACGGCGCGCGGCGTTCTCCGGCCGGGCGAGAACATCGAGCTGGCGGTAGAGCTGGAACGAAGTTATCTCGAGGAGATCAGCACGCTGCTGGCGGGGCGCGATCTCGGGCTGCGCGGCTCGCTGGCCTCGCGGGCCCGCCTGGAAGGTCCCGCTTCCGCGCTGCGTTTTTCGGGCGAAGCCCGGTTCCGCGACTTCCGCCGGTGGGACCTCGCACCACCAATGGGGGCCGACTGGCAGATGCGCTACACGGGGGTTCTCGATCTGCCAGGCCAATGGCTCCAGCTCGAGATCTCGCCTGCCCCCGCTCAGCCTTTGAAGGCGCGGTTCGAAATGAGCCGCCTGCTCGAAGAGCCGCAATGGCGACTGCAACTAGATATGGAGGACGCGCCGCTCGAGCTAGTGCTGGATTTCCTTCGAGTGTTGGGCCCTCGAGCGCCTGAGAACCTGAAGCTGAGCGGGACGGTCTCGGGCAGGCTGGGCTACGCGCCTGCGGACGGCTTTCGGGGATCGCTGGTGGTGCGCAACGCCCTCGCGGCGCTGCCATCGGGTACCGAGCTGCGTTGCGCGCGCGCTCCTCTGAACGTGAGCGAGGGCCAGATCCGCCTCGGGCCCTGGAACTTCGAGGGCGCAGGAGGGGCGCGCCTGGCGATCGAGGGCGTGGCGAGCGCGGATGGTGCTCTGCTCTCCCTTTTCCTCAAGGGATCGCAGGTCCCCGCAGTCGCGGGCGGGACCGTGCTGTGGCCGGGTTTGCCGCCAGCGCCCGTGCTGGACACGCTGACTAAAGGCGCCTGGAGCGGTTCGTTGCGCTACCTGCGAACCGCGCCGGAAACGGGCCGGTGGACGGGGCGCTGCGAAGTTCGCGACGCAGTGATGAGTGTGCCCGGGCTGGCCCAACCGCTCCAGATCGAGCAGGCGCAGATCGAACTTGGCGCCGACGAAATCACGCTCCGCAACTTGCGGGGCGCGGTGGGCGATATCCCGATGCAGGGCCGGTACCGGGGACGACTGGCAGGATCGCAGGCTGCCGAGCTGAGCCTGAAGCTGGGCAGCGTAGATCTGGCCGAGCTGGAACGGGTGCTCGCTCCCGTGCTCGATCGTCGCCGCAGCCTGCTGGCGAGAGCATTGCGGCGCGCGAAGGCGCCGGCGCCCGGCTGGCTGCTGCGACGCAAAGTGGAAGGCGAGTTCGAAGCAGAATCGCTGGAATGGGCGAGATCCCGGATCGCGGAACCTGTGGCAGGACGCTTTCACTGGGACGGATTGCGCGTGGTCATCGCCCCAGTCCAGGCCAGGCTGCGCGACGCCACCTTGAAAGGCAAAGCTGAAGTTGACCTGAGCCGCGCGACGCCCTCATACCATGTGACCGCAGTGACCGGCCCGCTGGAGACGGCCAGCGGCCGTTGGTGGATCGAAGGCTGGCTGGAAACCGAGGGACTGGGCGAAGAGCTCGCTTGGAACCTACGAGCGGGCGGGGCCTTGCTCGGGCGGGATGTCGTGTTCGCGCCCGATGGCCAGTTCGATCTGGTGGCTGCGCGTTTTGGAGCCCGCTGGGGGCGGCGCCTGCCCCGCGTGCTCCTCGAAGCGGTGGAAGCCGTTCGAGGCGATGCGATCTACCGGGGGCGGTGCCGGATGGACAGCGAAGGCCGGCTGACCGCCAATCTCGTCCACGAGCAAAAGCA
>JBMFPL010000475.1:0-2832 GCA_049969115.1 Bryobacteraceae bacterium
CTCGCTCTGCCGCACCAGCACGTCCAGCAGCTCCAGCGCGCGCAGGCGCTGTCTTTCGGCCAGAGCAGCGGCTAGCTCGAAGATGCTGGCCGACCGCGCTTCCGGAACCAGGCGGGCAATTTCCGATAGTCCCAAGCGCCCGCCACCCCTGGCCCACAGGCTGAGTTTCTCGATCTCCGCGGCGATGCGCGCTGCGTCGGCGCCCAACGACTCGACCAGCAGCTCGAGCGCCGCTTCCTCGATCGGCAAGCTGGCCTTACGGGCGAGATTGCGCGCGAACTGGATGGCTTGCTCCGCTCGCAAGGGGAAACACTCGACCACGACCGGGACTGCGGCATAAAACTTCCGCACCCGCTCCAGCCGCGCCTTGTCTTCCCCTCCCGGCGCGTACCTGGCTGCCTCGAAGACCAGGATCACGTCGCCGGGCGGCCGTTTGAGATACCGGGTCAGCATGCTTGCGGCGGGGGCGGCGCCTTCGTCTTCGCCGCTCCCGCCGCGCCCCTTGGGCAAGGCCGCCTCTGCGTTCCGCGCCACGATCACCCGGCGCGGAGAAAACAGGGACGGGGTCCAAGCCTCTTCCAGCACCTGCTCGAGCGTGGTCTCCTCGAGGTCGTAGCGCGACAGCCCGCTTTCGCGCTCGCTTTCGCCCAGGAAAGCCTCGATCAGCGCCCGGCGGCAATAGTCGCGCTGGTAGGACTCGGGGCCCAGCAGCAGGCACGCCGGCGGGAAATCCTTCTGACGGATCCGGGCCAAAAACTGCTGCGGCGTCATCCTCAGAAGTTCTCCAGGATTGCGCTGACTACCGAACGCGCCACTTGCCGGCACAACCGGTCCAGGGCAGCATCGCTCTCGTCCAGGTAGGCCCTCTGATCCACCGCGATCTCGTAGCGCTCGCGCGCCTCGAAGTGGGGGCGCGAGAACAACACGGTGCCGGTGGTCCGCTCGGTGAGGGTGATTTGCAGGGTCACGCTGAGCGCCACGCCGGTGGCACGGCTGGTGGCGGGATCGAAGACGGTTGGGTAGGAGTTGTAACTGACGATCACCCCTCGCAGCACCGCGTCCGCCTGGTCAGGTTCCGCCACTACCCGGTATCGCGTGCGCGACAGTAGCTCGTGAGTTATGGCGGCGGGCAACTGTTCTGTGAGCCGGTGACGGGTAGTGAGGTTGGCGAAGGCCGGCACAGCGATGGTATGGATATGCTGCGGCAGGCGGTCCGCCTTGCCTGCCACGTGGTAACCGCACGCCGCGTTCCAGAGCGCAGCCAGGCAGGCGAGCAGCGCAGCGGTCCTCACCGTTCCTGTTCTTCCCCTTTCAGCAACCGTGCAGTCACAGCCAGCGCGTTTTCCGCCACGAGGCGGAGGTTGTCGGCCACCATCCAAAACCAAACCGCGCGGGGATTGTTGCGGTCCACTTCGATCGCTCCCACCGCCACCCCGCTCTGCCCGGCGAACCCCACTGCGGTGGGGGCATCCACCCCCTCGCTCCGCACGTCAATCTGTTCCCTTGCCAGCGCCCGCTCCAGCTCGGGCACGCCAGGGTTCTCCTCCAGCTCCGCCCAGACCGAAAAGCTGTGGCCGTGGAAGACCGGCGCCTGGATCAGGCGCAGCGATGGCGGGCTCGGGCCGCCGCAACTGGCGAGCAGCGAGGCCAGGTGACGTTCGATCCGCCGCTGAAAGGTCTCCAGCGCCTCGGGTGCCTGGCTGCCGTAACGCACCAGGATGTTGAAACCCAACTGTTCATCGAAGACCCGCTTGGGCAGGCCCTTGAAGGTGAGCAGGCTCACGGTCTGGTCCTTGAGCTCCTCCACGCCCGGTCGACCCCGCTCGCTGGCAGGTTCGAACACGTGCGCGACGGCTTGCCGGATCCGGTGACTGCGCGCCAGTTGTGTCAGCAGCAAGGCCAGGGCGATGGCGGCCGGATGCGCGACCACGTGAATGGCGCGCCCGGGCGCCCCGTACCCGGGCGGCTCGACCATGGGCGCGCGCAGCCGCGCCCGCGGCGAATCCTCGAAGCACGCGGTAAGATCCACGATGGCAGCGTCCCCGCCCGTGCGCTCGAGAATCTCCACCGCGCGGCGGCTGGAAGCTCCCGAGCCAGCTAGCAGCACTACGCTGGCCCCGGCCAGGTTCTCCTCGTCCAGCCGCGTCATCACCAAGGCCTCGCCCGCGTGCGCGGTCAGCGTGACGCTGTCATCGTCCTCGCTTTCGGCCCCGATGAGCTTGACCGCGGCAGGCAGGGGCTTGTCTGCCAGCAACTCGCGCAGCTCGCGCCCCAGAAGACTATCGCTGCCCACGATGGCCAGGACGGGACGACGGGATTCAGCCAACTTGTTGCTCCGCATCGGTGTGCGTGGGGCGCGACCAGCGCCGCAGCAAGCCGCCTATGCGCACCACGATCCCACTGCCCACGTAAGCCGCAGCCATGCCTAGCAACACCGGTTGCGAGTAATACCAGAGCAGGTAAATGAGGCTCCCGCACAACACCACGGTGAGCGGGGAACGCGGGCGCAACAATCCGAATTCCTTGAAACTGCGATATCGCCAGGTGCTCACCATCAAAAATCCGAGCAAGGCGAGCAGCAGCATCCAAAGCGCAGACCAGATCCAATGATCGAGCGGCGCGCCGTCAGTCGCGTAGACCACGGCTGCCACCAGCGCCGCTGCGCCGGGAATGGGCAGCCCCACGAAGTACTTGCGGTCCGGACGGCCCGGATTCTTGGGGACCGGATTCACCTGGATGTTGAACCGCGCCAGTCGCACGGCCCCGCAAAGCAGGTACAGGAAGGTGACGAAGTAGCCGGCTCGCGTCAGGTGCTCGGCGGGAACAGGTCCT
>JBMFPL010000476.1:0-2809 GCA_049969115.1 Bryobacteraceae bacterium
CCAGACCTCCTTTACTTGTCGCTCTGGACGCGCGATTTTCGCGCCGAAAACATGCTCGACCGCTTCGGGCGCCTGCTGCGCGTGTTCCCTTTTTCACGCTTGCGCCCGGGCATTTCCTCGTTGCGTGTGCAGGCCATCGCGGAAAGCGAGCCGCCGCTGATGGAGCAGGTTTTCGCCACGCAGCCCCCAGTGGAGGAGGTAATCGCCCTGGCGCGCGAATTCAGCCACCCCGATTGCGCCTTCATCGTCGAGGGCTGGTGGGAACTGTGGCAGTGGAAGGAGGAATGGAGCCTGCTGCCCTCGCGCGTGACGCTGTTTTGCTTCGGCCCGGAGTTCGAAAACGATGTGGGCGATCACCTGCGTATCGAGCTGGGCACGCAGAGGCAGTTCTTGCCCGATCTTGCCTTGCCGCAGGGTGAGCGGATCGCGCGCTCCAATTTGCGGAGCGTGGTGCGGCTGGCGGAAGAAATCACCCGGGCGCTGCCTGTGACTCACCGGCAACTGTGGTCGGAGTCGGGCGAGAATTTCGCCGCGCTGGTGGAGGCCGCGCTCTCGGAGGAAGGCTGAGGGGGCTCGCGTGGTGCAAGTGTTGCGCCCGGTTTGACAACGGCGCAGCGCCTCGGGTAGGCTCGGGAATTCATGACACTGACCCGACGCGGTTTTCTGGGCGCTGCCGCTTTGAGCCCGGTTGGGGCGCCGCTTGGCGGTTTTCCCGCTGAGCAACCCGAACGGGCGACCTTCATGCAGCCCGCCGATGGCGCGGAAGTCGCCGTCAACCCGCCAGGTTTCGCCTGGTGGCGCGCCGCGGGCGCGAGCGCATACCGGCTGATCCTCACCGGCGCTGGGGGCAAGACGGTTTACGAGAGCGAGCCGCATCCGGATCCACTGCACCTGCCTTCGCGGGCGCTGCCGCCGGGCGACTATTTCTGGGACGTCGAGGCACTCGATGCCGGCGGGCGTGTAGTGGCGCGCCGCGGGCGCTGGCGCTTCCGCGTGCCCCGAGGCGTTCCGGAGCTGGCGTGGGAGGACCCTCCCCGGTTGCTGGCCCGCGTGCCCGATGGTCACCCGCGCTACGTCTTCCCGAAAGAGAATCTGGACAAGGTCAGGGCGACGCTGAACACGACCCGCCGCGAAGCCTGGGAGGCCATCCGCCGCGCCGCGGACCGCGCGCTCAAAACGCGGCCGCCCGAGCCTCCCCGTTACCACACCTTCGCGGACAAGGCCCGGCAACGCATGGGCTACGTGGTTTACTTCCGGGAGTTCCGCAGGGTGGTGGACGGCGCCATGAGCACGCTGGCCCTGGCGTGGCTGCTCAGCGGCGACGCGCGCTATGGGCAGGCAGCGAGGCGCATTCTGCTCGAGATCGAGCGATGGGGCATCGAAGGCCCGATGTCGGTGCTTTCCGAGTACGGCGACGAGCCGGGCCTGTCCATGGCGCGGTTCGGCCCGCGCTTCTATGACTGGCTTTACGAGCTGCTGGATTCCTCCGAGCGCGAGCGCGTCCGCGCCATGACCGCGGGCCGCGCGCGCCAGATCCTGCGCCGGTTGCGGCGGGCCGACTACCTGGCGTACCCGGCGGAAAGTCACAACGGCCGGCTGATCGCGTATCTGGCCGACCATGCCGTAGCGCTCAAGGGCGAAGCTCCGGACGCCACCGAGTGGCTGGATTATTCGCTCAGAGCGCTGCTCACCTTCTACCCGCACTGGGGGGACGCGGACGGGGGCTGGGCCGAAGGCATCAGTTACGCGCTCAGTTACAACACGCTCTATTTGCCCGCCATCGAAGCGCTTCGTGCAGCCACCGGATTCGACCTCTACCGCAAGCCGATCTTCAACCGCGTGCGCCGGTTCTTCCTGTACTGCACGTCGCCCATCGCCGAGCAGCGTCCTTTCGGCGACGGATCGGACCGGCCAGTCCCTGGCCCGGCAGGCGCGGTGTTGATGCTGCATCACGGCCGCAGGCTGAAGGACCCGGCCTGCGTGTGGTGGGCCAGGCAGGCGGGCGGCCTGGCCGAGGGCGTGGCCGATCCGTTGGTGGCGGTGCTGACCGAAGACGACGTCGCTGCCCAGCCTCCCGGGGATCTGCCCGCGGCGGCCGTGTTCCGCGGCATCGGCTGGGCGGCGCTGCACAGCGCGCTGGACCGGCCGGAACAGGATACCTTATTTCTGTTCAAGTCGAGTCCCTACGGCAGTGTCAGCCACAGCCACGCCGACCAGAATTCCTTCGCTATTTTCAAGGGCGGCCGGGCGCTGGCCATCGCTTCCGGCTACTACGGCCCGGCCTACGGCATGCCTCACCACGCTGAATGGACCCGCCAGACCAAGGCCAACAACTGCGTGCTAGTCAACGGCGAGGGGCAGATCGTGCGCAGCCAGCGCGCCCGCGGCCGCATCGTCGCCTTTCGGCGCCAGCAGGCGCTCACTTACGTCGCGGGCGACGCCACGGAAGCCTACGGCGGGCGACTGAAGCGATTCCTGCGACACGTACTGTTCCTGCGGCCCGGGCTGATCGCGCTGCTCGACGAGCTCGAAGCCCCGCAGCCCGCGCGCTACCAGTGGCTGCTGCACGCTCTGGAGAAGATGGAATTCGACCAGGCCGCCGGCAGGGTCATCTCTCGGCGTGACGGCGCTTCGCTCACGGTGCGCCTGGCGTGCCCCCAGGGACTGGCCTTCCAGCAGACCGACCAGTTCGACACGCCCTTTAACGCGGGTAACCCGCCCGAGTACCACGAAGAGCGACCCAACCAGTGGCACTTCAGGGCGGAAACGCGCCGGCCGGCGGCGGCCACGCGCATCGTGGCGCTGATGA
>JBMFPL010000477.1:0-2791 GCA_049969115.1 Bryobacteraceae bacterium
GTGCCGAGCCGCCAACCGGGCCAGCTCGGCGGCGCTCAGGATGCGCCGGACGCCCGGCGCAGGCGCCCAGGCCAGCACGGTGCCGGGCGCCAGCCGCGCAAAGGCCGGCTCCACCGCGGCCAGATCCGCGGCCGTGACCCGCTCGCCCGGGATCGCCAGGCAGCTGCCCTCGCCGGCCGCCAGCGCCAGCCATGCCAGAAAAAACATCATCGCGTCAAATTGTTCACTTGCTGGTACATCTCGTCGGCTGCCCGCACCACCCGCGCGTTGGCTTCATAGGCCCGTTGCGCGATGATCAGGGCGATGAACTCCTCCACCACGCTCACGTTGGACTCTTCCACGTAGCCTTGAAGCAGCGTCCCCAGCCCTTCCTGGCCTCCCGGGTTGCCCACGATGGGATCGCCCGAAGCGTCGGTGGGCGTGTACAGATTCCGCCCAATACTGTTCAACCCTGCCGGGTTGGGGAAGTTGGCGAGCTGGATCTGACCGGCGATCTGCGCCGCCGTTTGCCCGGGCTGCGTGTAGCTCACCGTGCCGTCGCTGGCGATGGTGATGGTCTGAGCATCAGGCGGCAGGGTGATCTGCGGCTCCAGCGCATCGCCGTCCGCCGTGACGATGTTGCCGTCCCGGTCCAGGTGAAACGCGCCCGCGCGCGTGTAGGCCAGTTCGCCCGAGGGCAGCCGCACCTGGAAAAAGCCCTTGCCCTGGATGACCAGATCCAGCGGATTGCCCGTCACCTGGTAGTTGCCCTGCGTGAAGATGATTTCATTGGAGGCCGGGCGTGTGCCTAGCCCGAGCTGCAAGCCGCTGGGAACCACCGTCTGCGCGCTGGCCGAAGCCCCCGGCTGCACCAGGTTTTGATAGAGCAAGTCCTGGAACTGCGCCCGGCGAGCCTTGAACCCCACCGTCTTGGCGTTGGCCAGATTGTGCGCGATGTTGTCCACGTTCATCTGCTGTGCAGTCATCCCGCTGGCCGCGCTGTAAAGAGCTCGAATCATGCGTCTTCCTCCTCAGCGATTCCCCTTGGCAGCCGCGGCGTCCGCCGCGGCCACCACAGCGGTTCGCGCCATACGCGCCCGCCCTGGTATCACCCCGCTTCGCACTTCCGATCAGGCTGCAACCACCACGGCTCCGCCTCCGCCTCAAGGACTCACCCGGGCCAGCTCTTCCACCGCCCGGCGGTTCATCTCGCTGCCCAGCATGGCCGCGCGTTGCAGCATCTCGAACTGCCGCAGCACCGCGATCAGACGCACGGCCGATTCGGGCGCGGAAACGTTGGAGTTCTCCAGCTTGCCCTGCTCAATGGCGTAGCCCGCGGCGGGCTCGGCGGCTTCGGCGGCCCGGAAATAGCTGTTGCCCATTTTGAGCAGCCGCTGGGGCGCGGCGAACCGCACGATTTCCAGGCGCCCGAGCACCTGGCCGCCTTGCCGCACGACGCCCTCGGCGCTGACTTCCACCGCTCCCTGCCCGCTCGCGCGAATCCGCGCTCCGCCCACCGCCCTCACCGCGTAGCCCTCCGCGGTCACCAACTCGCCCGCTGCCGACCAGCGAAACGCCCCGTTGCGCGTGTATAGCGGGCCCTTGGGTCCTTCCACGACGAAGAACCCGGGGCCGGAAATGGCCAGATCCGTGGGGTTGCCCGTCGCCACCAGCGCGCCCTGGCGAAAATCCGTCCAGTGCCGCTCGATGACCGGCAGCAGGCCGGGCATGGGCGCCTCACCCGCCAGCGCAGGCTCCAGCGCTTCCGGCGCGACGTATAAGGAATAAGATTCGCGATCCAGCTTGAAGCCTGCCGTGCCGGCGTTGGCCAGGTTGTTGGCCAGCATCTCGAGCGCTTCCATCCGCGAGCGCATGCCCGCGGCGACAGCCACCATGAGCGGGTCCATGGCGGAACTCCGACCTGATCCCCTGCAAGCGTGCGTCCGCCGGGCGACGGTCGTTAAAGGCCATGCAGCGCTGGCCGAAGAGAGCGATGAAGGGGGAGGGCGGGGCGGCAAAATTCGGTCACGCCACCTGCCGCGACGAACTTTTGTACCGCGCCCGCCCTCCATCTGGTTGAAACCAAGCGCCCGCTCCCCGGCAACCAGCCTGCACGACAGCCGGGCGTGGGCGATCTGGCCATAGCAGTCCTGCCAGCCCAACTGGCAAATCCAGTCCCATTGCCGGCCCAATCGCTGGAGGAGCCAGCCGAGGGCTGGAGTGTGGGGCTCCAGACGGGCGCGGCGGATGCGGGAATCGGGGAAGGCTCAGGCGGGGCCGGCGCCAGCTCGGCTGCCGGGTTTTTGGAGGTTCTCTTCGAGATGGCCGGCGAGCCTGCGCCCACTGCCGGGCAGAACCGACCCGCAACCAGATCGCCATCCGGCGAGCGCAGGCAGGCCGAGCCGGAGGATGCCCCCGTTGCGCTGATCGGACCAGCGCCGGCATGGATCGCCGCGCCCGAGCCGTTCCAGGATCCGCTGCCCGCCGCCGCGGAGCGAGGGATCGGGGGCGAGGTCGACTGTGGCGCCCTTGACTCGAGCCAAGGCGCCCAGTCCGGCGTTTCTGAACCCGAGCGCCCCGCCGAAACCCAAACCGCTGTGCCGGAGGCTGCGGCCGAACTGGCTCCCCCGGCAGGAGTGAGACTGAGCGATCGGCCGGAAGCGCACGCGCTAGATCGCGCGCCTGTGGCTCTCGCCTTGGGGCTGGAAGCCGAGCCGCCTTCGCCGGCGGGCCAACCGCAGGCTCCAATCACCCGGTGCGTCGAGCAGCGCGCCACGCATGCGCAGCCGGCTCCGCGAGCGGAGACGGCGCC
>JBMFPL010000478.1:0-2787 GCA_049969115.1 Bryobacteraceae bacterium
TTCGCGACACCGAACAGGCCATTCGCGAGATTGACGCCGAGACGCGCAAGCGGTTCCAGGAAGCGTTCGCGGCGATCAATCAAAACTTCGGAGAAATGTTCCAGAGGCTGTTCGGCGGGGGCACCGCCGAAATGCGCCTGACCGATCCCGAGAATCTGGCCGATTCGGGCATCGACATCGTCGCCTCGCCGCCGGGCAAACGGCTCCAGAACGTGCTGCTGCTTTCCGGCGGCGAGAAGGCGCTCACTGCTCTGGCTTTGCTGCTGGCCGTGTTCAAGTACCAGCCCAGCCCCTTCTGTGTGCTCGACGAGGTGGATGCGCCGCTGGATGACCCCAACATTGACCGGCTGATGCGCATCCTGCGCGAAATGTCGGCGCAGACCCAGTTCATCATCATCACCCATACCAAGCGCACCATGGAAGCCGCGGACACACTCTACGGGGTCACCATGCAGGAGCCGGGCGTCTCCAAGCTGGTCTCGGTGAAGCTACCAGCGTCCGCCAGCGCGCCGCCTCCTCCGCAGGCGATGGAGATGGCGGCGCGGGCCTGAGGCGCGCGGCTCGCGGCGCCGTGCGGCTCACTGCCAGACGGGGCCCTGCCGTTGCACCTGGCGGTAGGTCTCGACCAGGCGTTCCTTGAGCGCGCGCAACGGCGCGGGCCGGCGCGGTGCAAGGTCGTTGCTTTCCGCCAGGTCCTCCGCCAGATTGTAGAGCTCGAATTCCACGAGCCTGGCCTCCTTGATGTAGCGCATATCCTGCTGGGGATCGAAGACGCTGCCGGCCGGGCGGGGCGAAGCCCGATCAGGGATGCCAAGAATTTTCCAGGGCCCTTCGCGGAGGGCAGCTTTGGGCCGGCTCAGGGCATTGTAGTAGTGCCAGTACAGCGGCGCGCGACGGCGCAAGGGCTTGCCTTGCAGGAGTGGGAGCAGGCTGACGCCGTCCAAGGAGGCGGGCGTGGCGGCCCCCGCCGCCTGGCATAGGGTGGGCAGCACATCCACCCCGGAGACCGGCTCGGAAACGGCAGTGCCGGCCCGCGCCCGCCCCGGCCAGCGCAGCAGCCCGGGCACGCGGATGCCGCCCTCGTACATGTGCAGCTTCGTGCCGCGCAAAGGGCCCGGGGAGCCGTAGGAGCGCCAGGCCGCTTGGTACCGGTTCAACGTCTCCGGACCGTTGTCGCTGGTGAAGAAAACCATGGTGCCGGGGGCCAGCCCGGACTCATCCAGGTAGCGCATGAGGCGTCCGAATTCATGGTCCATCTGAGAGACGTTGGCGCAATAGAGCGCTTGGCCGGGCTGGGGGAGCGAAGAGTACAGCCGGAGGAACTCCTCGTCGGCGGCGATGGGCTCGTGCGGGGCGTGGAAGCAGACCCACAGGCAGAAGGGCTTTCCCGCGGGCAAACGCCGCAGCCACTCGATCGCCTCGCTAACGATGAGCGTACTGGAGTTGCCCTGCAAAGGACCCACTGCCTTGCCATTGCGCACGAAGTTGACGGGATTGGCGTGGCTGGGAGCGGCGTTGTTCTGGGTGGCGAACCAGTGGTCGAAGCCGTGGTCGGAGGGCTGCGGCTGTTCGGGCGAATTGAACTTGCCGTTGCAATGCCATTTGCCGCTGAGGCAGGTGGCGTAACCCAAGCGGCGGAGAACCTGGGCAAAGGTGAGGTGCTCCCTTCCCAGGTGCATGGTGCTTCCGGCGGGGATCCAGTTATAAACGCCCAGGCGGTCGGGGATCAGGCCGGTGAGCATGGCGGCGCGCGCCGGCGAGCACACGGGCGCGGCGGCGTAGCAGTCGGTGAAGCGCACGCCCTGGGAGGCGAAGCGGTCCAGATTCGGCGTCCGGATGCGCCGGCTGCCGTAGCAACCCAGATCGCCGAAGCCCAGGTCGTCGCAGAGCACGATGACGAAGTTGGGCCGGCGCGGGTCTGCGTACAGGGCGCTCCCCGCCAGGGAAGCGAGAAATCCGCGGCGTGACAAGGCTTGCTGCATGGCTTGCCGTCCAGCGGCCTGTTGTATCATTCCCGGCGTATGGAGCTCAATCTGGACCTGGACCACCGGCCCAGGCCCCCGGCGCGCAGCGATTACGGGATCGGGGTCGTCGGCGCCGGTTTCGTGGTCCGCGACCTGCATCTGGTGGCCTATGGCAAGGCGGGCTTCCGGCCGCTGGCGATTACGGATCTCGATGTAGAGCGTGCGCGGGAGACGGCTCGGCTGCGCGGGCTGCCGAAAGTCTGCGCAAGCCTGGATGAGATGCTGGCGGATCCGGAGATCGAGGTTCTGGATATCGCCGTGCCGCCCGACCAGCAGCCGAGCGTGATCCGCCAGACAATCGAGCGCGGAGCGCGCATCCGCGGCATCCTGGCGCAAAAGCCGCTGGCCCTGGATTATGCTCAAGCGGTCGAGGTGATCGGGCTGTGCGAGCAGGCAGGCATCGTGCTGGCGGTGAACCAGAACATGCGCTGGGATCCTTCGATCCGTGCGCTGCGCACGCTGCTCAACCGGGGCTGGCTGGGCGAGCCCGTGCTGGCCACCATCGAGATGCGCTCGCCACGCCGCTACGCAGGCTGGAAAAGGCGTTCCGACCGGCTCACGCTGCCGGTGATGAGCATCCACCACCTGGACGCCTTCCGCTTCCTGTTCGGGGAACCGGAAAGCGTCTGGGCCAGCGCGCGGACCGACCCGCGCGCCGATTTCCCCCATACCGACGGCCTCGTCCTGTACGTACTGGAGTATGCCGGCCAGTTGCGCGCGGTCGCGCTCGACGACGTTTACGCCGGCCCCGTGCTGGAAGGAG
>JBMFPL010000479.1:0-2777 GCA_049969115.1 Bryobacteraceae bacterium
GCCGCCCTGCATCACACCCACGGCCGGAAAGGCAGAGACGCGCAGCGCGCGCCGCAGCGTGGTTTCCATCTGTGCCCGGCCGCTGGCCGATTCGCGGTAGTACTTTTCGAATTCCTGCCGCAGCCGCTCCAGCTTCTGCAAATCTTGTTCGCTGGCCTGGCCGCCCTTCGGCGTCACCAGCAGAAAGGCTGCACGGAAGCGCCGCTGGGCGACGGTGTGGTCGGGACGGCGCGGGCCCTCCACCGCGATGATGTCCTCGACGCGCACATCGAGCCGCTGGCCGTTGAAAGCGACGCCGCGTTGCGGGGAACGGTTGGCCGAAACCGTGGCGTTGGTGACCAGAAAAACCGGGTTTACTTCATCGGGGGCGCGCAGGCCCATCAGGTACTGATCCAGCGGCGAATACTGCTCGGCGTTGCCGATGGTGAGAAAGCGCGGGGATGCGGCCGGGCCATCGTCGCGGATGCGGTTGCCTTCCAGGTGCGATGCCTCGGAGTTGAACACGAAACTCCAGTGAGCCAGTTGCCGGCCGAGCAGGGGTCGGGCCGAGGGATTCAGCGGGTCGCGGATGCTGGCGTAGGCCAGAAACAGGTGCCCGGCCTCGTGCGCCAGGATGGCCACGGTGGATTCGCGGCTGTAAGGGCGCAGCCGGTCGAGCGGAACGTAGGGGTCGCCCGGGTACTGGTTCAGCGGCCCCATGTTGACGATGGATTTCAGGCGGCGCGGCGAGCCGAATTCGCGCCCGTAATCCCGCGGCGGGTCGCCGATGCCGGTCGCCTGGTTGCGGACCGTGATCTCGTAAGCCACCGCGTTTTCGCCCGCTCCGACGTCGAGCGCGTTGAAGATGACCAGGTAGTCGTAGGCGTCCTCGTATGCCTGGTAGAAGACCTGCGCCGCCGTCACCACGTCAATTTCCTGGACGGTGCTGAAGCGTTCCAGCACGGCGGCGCTGAACGCGCGGCCACTGTCCTCCGGGCAAGCGAAGCAGACCACCGTGGTCTCGCCCTGAAGGTTGCCGGGAGCGATGCCCACCACCGCGCTCGGGGTGGAGATGCCTTCGTAAGCGAGCTCGATGCGGCCGTCCGGGTAGAGGCGGACTTGGAAGGTCTGAAGCGGCCCTATGCCGGATTCGCGATATTCCGGGACCGCGACCCAGCTCACCACGAACCGCTCGGGCACCGCCAGCACGCGCACGCCGTGCGCGGAAAGAGATGGATCCAGGTCGCGGAATAGCGCGGCGATGCGCGGCGGGCCTGCGGTGACGCGGCCCAGTGAGCGCTCGCTGCTGGCCGGATCAGGGGCGGTGAAGGTGAGGTTGCCGTCGGAGTTAACGTACAGCCTGTCGTAGGACTGGCCGAAGAAGGGGAAGCGGAAAGGCAGGTTGACCAGGCGGCTGTCGTCGTCCTCCAGTGCGAGCCGCGATCCGGCTTCGGCCGCCGCGGCATCGTAGGAGGCGTCGCCGAGCTCGTACCGGTAGGCGCCCGCGCCCGTCCGGCGGAACGCCAGCGTGCGCCGGTCGAGGTTGAACTGGTTGACGCGGGCCACTACCCCGCCCGCGTCTTCCAGTAGCACGATGTCGGGGTACCCTGGCGCTTGTCGGACGAGGGCCGGAGGCTCCACCAGCGTGGCCGCCGCTCCCGCAACCCCGTGCCGGCGGGCGGCGTCGATGCGTCGGATGCGCTGGCCTTGCCGGTGCAGGTGAAGGGCTTCGCGCAGACCTTCGCGGGTGGTGCCGCAGACCACCGGGTCCTGGCGCGCCAACACCAGCGTCGCCAGGGCCAGCAGAATCAGCAGGAGGATGCGTCCCCTCTTCGCGTTCACTTAGCCCATTGTATGATGCGACTCATGCCCTTCTGTACTCGCTGTGGCAACCAAGTCAGGCAGGACGCGCGCTTCTGCCCAGCCTGCGGGCAGGCTCTGGCACCAACCTTGCCGCCCGCCTGCGTCGCGCTCCCGGCACCCCTGGACTACACCATCCAGGGCGACAACCTGCAAGTGGTGCGGATCCGTTTGAAGC
Organism: Bryobacteraceae bacterium; assembly: GCA_049969115.1. GTDB lineage: Bacteria > Acidobacteriota > Terriglobia > Bryobacterales > Bryobacteraceae > DTHT01. The sequence continues at coordinate 2,018 of JBMFPL010000479.1, forward strand.
CCGGCCAGGAGATCTACGCAGAAGCCGGAAAAATGGTTTACAAAACGGGCAACGTCGCCTGGGAGAGCCGCATGAGCGGCCAGGGCCTGGCAGACAAGCTCTGGGGCGCCCTGAAGCGCAAATTGATGGGCGAATCGCTGTTCTGGACTTACTTCCGGGCCGACAGCCCGGGCGAGGTAGGCTTCGCAGGCAGTTACCCGGGCCGCATTCAGGCGTTCGATCTCCAACCAGGCCAGAGCATCCTGGTGCAGCGCGACGCGTTCTTGTGCGCGCAGGCCACGGTCCGGCTGGATATCGCCTTCGTCAAGCGCATCGGCGCCGGGTTGCTGGGCGGCGAGGGGTTCATCCTGGAAAAACTCACCGGCCCGGGAACGGCGTTCATTCACGCCGGGGGCGACTGGGTCGAGTTCACACTCAGTCCGGGAGAGATCTTGCAGGTGGATAGCGGCTGCATCGTGGGCTTCGACGAATCGGTGGATTACGACGTCCAGCTCGCCGGCGGCATCAAGACGGCGATCTTCGGCGGCGAGGGCCTTTTCCTGGCCACCTTGCGGGGGCCCGGGCGGGTGATCCTGCAAAGCATGACGCTGGAGAAGTTGCGGCGCGAGCTGGCGCCCCTGCGGCGCGGCGGAGACGAGCGCAGCCCGCTGGAAGCGCTGGGCGGGATTTTCGAGAGCGAGGACTAGTCCTACTGGGTCATAAACTGAACATTTTGTGATCCGATTGTTTCGTCCGATCCGCCCATTCCGGGCCAAGCCCG
>JBMFPL010000480.1:0-2775 GCA_049969115.1 Bryobacteraceae bacterium
GTGGAGTAATACGACATCGGAGTATCAATGAATCCGGCCCCCACCCGGATCCTCGCACCGCTGCCCAGCGCCCGGTAGATACGCGCGGAGGCCAGGCGCGAAAGTGTCCCGCCGTCGCCGGAGAGAAACATGCTGGGCGTCAAGCTAATGCGCCGCGGCACGCCATCCGTGACTAGGGAGGCTACGCCTGAATCGAAAGGCCGCCCGTCGACCGTTCGCAGGTAACTGTGGTAGGCATCGTAGCCGTAGTAGGAACGCTGCCGGAGGTACTGGAAGGTCAAAGCAGTCCGTTCGCTGAAGGTATAATCGGCCCTGAAGCGCCACGCAGTTTGCTCCCAGCAGTTATTGCCGGTATCGCCGAGGATGAACGTGGGCGAGCCAGTGGAGGTCAGGCTGGGAATGAAGCCGGTCACCGGCGTGCCCCCCGTGCCCGTAGTGCCGGCGGAAGTCACTAACTGTGAGGGATAGCCGCCCGATTGCAGCCGGTCGTAACTGAGGGAAACCCCCAGCCGCTGGAAGAAGCGGTCGGCCAGCCTCGCGCCATAGCGAAACGTATCCTGCGAGCCGTAGTCCCCGCGCAAGTCCACGCGCCGCCGGTCCACCGGCCTGGTCAGGATCTGGATGACGCCGCCCATCGCATTGTTGCCGTAAAGGGCTGAAAAGGGGCCCCGCACCACCTCGACCCGCTCCACTTCGTCTACGGGAAGGGTAGTCCAAGAGACCGAACCCGTGTACGGCTCGTTGAGCGGCTGGCCGTCCAGCAACACCAGCGTGCGGCTTTGCAGCGAGCCACGGCCGGAAAACCCGCGCATGCCGACGCCCGCCAAGGTATCCTGGAACCCCTTGCCGCGGCTCAGATAGACGCCGGGCAGGGAGTCTAGCGCGCGATCCACCGTCTGCAGGTTGCGCACGCCGATTTCGCCGGCAGGCACGGTGGAGGCGGAAACAGGCGCCTTCGAAGGCTCGATTTCGGTACGCGTGGCGGTGACGGTGATCTCCTGTTTGAGGAAGAAGGGATTTTCCTGCGACTTGCTCGCGTTGTCCTGCTGGGCCAGGGCGAGCAGCGCGCAGACGGAAAAGAAAAGGGACGCAGCGGTGCGCATACGAAGAGTATATTCGTGCTACCAAGCCCGCGTCAAATCAACCACTGCTCGCAGTACGCGGGCCATGCAGGCAGCCTCGACGCCCCCCGCCATCACCGCCACGTCAAATCAGCGAGCGCAGCAGCTCCCAGTAGCGCCCGACGACCACCTCAGGCGCATGATAGCGGCGCACCCAGGCGGCCGCCCGTCGTCCGATCTCGGCTGCGTATCCGGGGAAACGCGCCAGCCACATCATGTACTCGGCCAGCAGCGGCTGCTCGCGCAGGCCGGGCTCGACGCGCAGGCAGGCATCTGCGGGCAGCCCCGCAGTCTCGTCGCCGGCGGTGAAAATGACCGTCTTGCCCAGTCCCATCAGCGTCATGCCCACACCCGAAGTCTCGCCCGCTGCCGGGTAACGCAGGTTCACGATCACATCGCACGCCGCAGCCAGCTTCCAGAACTCGCGCTCGGGTAAATGGCCCGCGCGAATGACGCCCTCCAGCCACGGGGCCATCGCGCGCTCGAATTCCGAGGACTGGAATTGTCCTGCCACGACTATCGCGGCGTTCGCAACCGCCCGGCACACCTCGCTGAAGGCGCGCAGCACGTTGCCCAGCCGCTTGGACTCGCGCAGGTAGCCCAAGACCCCGAACAGGAGGGTGCGGGGACTGATGCCCATGCGGGCGCGCCAGGCGATCAGCTCGTGCTCCGGCACAGGCGCCGGCAGCCACACCGGAAAGGGCATCTCGACGACCCGTGCGCCAGGACAGTGCTCGCGGACCATGCGCGCCGCCGCCGGGTTGTGCACGATCACCGCCCGGGACACCTCGGCGATGCGCTGCAGCATGGGATAGCGGAAATAGCGCGGGTCCTGCGCCGAGCGCGGGCGTCCTTCCCAGAGGCTCGCAGCCAGATCCCGCGACCACTCCCCGTAGTTGTGGACAAATTCCTCAATGTAATGGTCGCGCTCCATCGCGCCCAGAAAAAAGTGGTGAAGCACGGCGTCGTGCAAGACCACGGCACCCGGCCGCTCGAGCGCCCGGCGGTAGATTTCGCGGTGAAGCTGGTTGTTGCCCAAGTGGTAAAGGAAGACGTCCGCCCGCTTCGCGTTCACCTCTACAGGCCCGAAGCGCCGCAGCTCGTGCAGCAGGCGGCTCGCGTAATGCGCGACTCCCGTGCGCGCGGGCGGGAGGGGAGCGTAGAACCCGACTTTCACAGGGCCTGGCGGGGGCCGAACAAGGCGGTCCCGATCCTCACGTGCGTGGCGCCTTCTTCGATGGCCACTTCGAAGTCCTGCGACATGCCCATGGAAAGATGCGAGAGGCCGAAGCTTGCGGCCAGCTCGCGCAGCTTGCGGAAGTAGGGGCGCGTGGCCTCCGGATCTTCGGAGTACGGCGGCATGGTCATCAACCCGGTCAGCTCGAGGTGCCTGCAACCACGCAGGAACTCCACCAGCGCGCTCAGCTCCCCGGGAGCGATGCCGCTCTTGGTTTCCTCCGGCGAAAGTTTCACCTCGATCATCACCGGCAGGCGGGCGCCCGGTTTGAGCGCGGCCGCAGCCTCTTGCAGCCGCCGCGCCAGGCGCAGCGAGTCCACCGTCTGGATCACGTCGAACAACTGCACCGCACGCCGCGCCTTGTTGGATTGTAAGTGGCCGATGAGGTGAAATGTGGCGCCGCTCAGGCCCGCCACC
>JBMFPL010000481.1:0-2769 GCA_049969115.1 Bryobacteraceae bacterium
CTGCAAGCGCTACCAGGCCAACTATGGCGTCACGCTCGATCCCGAACGCGAGGCCATCGTGAGCATGGGCGCCAAAGACGCACTCGCCCACCTGCTGTTCGCGGTGGTGGGGCCGGGTGACGTGGTGGTCACGCCCAGCCCTTGCTATCCCATCCATCAGTACGGCGTGCTCATGGCCGAGGGCCAGGCCGTTTTGCTGCCCATGCCCAGCCCCCAAGAGTTCCTCGGCCGCCTGGAGGAGCTTTGCCGGCGCGGGCCGCGGCCCCGCCTGATCCTGGTTTCTTTCCCGCACAACCCCACCACGCAGTGCGTGGAGCTCGACTTCTTTGAGCGGCTGGTTGCGCTGGCCCGCGACTACGACGCCATGGTCGTGCACGACTTCGCTTACGCCGACATCTGCTTCGATGGCTACCGCGCGCCCAGTATCTTGCAGGTGGAGGGCGCCACGGAGCTGGCGGTCGAAATCTTCTCCATGTCGAAGTCTTACAACATGGCGGGCTGGCGCGTCGGTTTCTGCCTGGGCAACGCGCGCATGATCGCCGCCCTGGCCCGCATCAAGAGTTACCTCGATTACGGCGTTTTCCAGCCTATCCAGATCGCCGCCATCATCGCCCTGCGCGAGTGCGAGGAGGATACCAGACGCATCGCCGCCACCTACCAGAAGCGCCGCGATGTGCTCATCGCGGGCCTGAAAAGGGCGGGCTGGGAGGTCGAGCCGCCGCGCGCTTCCATGTTCGTTTGGGCGCCGGTGCCCGAGCCGTACCGCGAAATAGGGTCGCTCGAGTTCGCCAAGCTGCTGCTGGAACGGGCGCTGGTGGCCGTTTCGCCCGGGATCGGTTTCGGGCCGCTGGGCGAAGGTTACGTGCGTTTTGCGCTGGTGGAAAACGAGCACCGCATCCGCCAGGCTACGCGCTCGATTCGCCGCTTCCTGCGCGGGCCGGCCTGAGGCCCCCTTGGCCAGCGGCGCGCGGGCTTATAATGCGCCATTGGTGAGTGGTCCCTCCACCGCTGGAACCGAGCTGGTGCAGCTCGGCCGCGTGCGCGCCGGCGCCCTGGACGAGCTGTTGGAGGAAGAGATCCGCGTCTGGCGGCGCGAATTGCAGTGGGATTTCGCGCCGACGGCCCAATTGGTGCGCCGTCACGTGGACCTGGAATCGCTGGCCGGCTTTGCCCTGCTGGCCGGAAAGCGGGCCGTGGGCTACGCCTATTTCGTCTCCGAGGACCGCAAGGGCCTGGTCGGGGACCTCTACGTCATGGAGGCCTTCCGCGACCGGGATAGCGAGGCCCGGCTGCTCGCCGCCGTGCTGGACGCTTTGCGGAAGAGGTGGAACGTTCGCCGTGTGGAATCCCAGTTGATGCTGCTCGAGGCGGGGCTGGAGCGACCGCTGCCGGAAGCCGCGCGCCTCAAGCGCTTCGAACGACAACTCATGATGGTGGAGGCGGGCCGCGCTCGCGGCCTGGCCCCGCGGGAGGCAGCCGGCGTCACCTTTCAGCCGTGGGATGAAAAGTTTCAGGACGAAGCGGCCAGGGTGATCGTCGCCGCCTACCGAGGCCATATTGACGGCGAAATCAATGATCAGTACCGCTCGCTTTCCGGCGCCCGCCGCTTTCTTTACAACATCGTGCAGTACCCGGGCTGCGGCGCGTTTTCCCCGGCGGCGTCCTGGCTGGCCATGCTCGAAGGTTCCTCGCGCGTTTGCGGGATCTGCCTGGCCAGTTTGGTCGCTGACGACGTGGGGCACATCACGCAGGTTTGCCTGACGCCCGAGGCCCGGGGGCGCGGCGCCGGCTACGAACTGCTGCGCCGCTCGCTGGCTGCGCTGGCAGGCTCGGGCGTGGCCAGCGTCAGCCTCACCGTGACCACCCAGAACCGCCGGGCGGTAGCTTTATACGAGTCTATGGGCTTCGTTGCCCTGCGCCGTTTTGCCGCCCTGGTTTGGGAGGGACTCTGAAACGCGGGGTCGCGGTAGGGGGCTCGAAACCGTGAGCACCCCCTCGGGGTGGTGCTATCTCCCCCCGGCGTTAAACTGTAAGCGAGGCTGAACCATGAGCATCCCCGAACGCCTCCGTCACCTGGCCTGGTTTCTGGGACCCAAGGCCGAAAACGCAGACGTCATGGAAGCGCTCCTGCTCCAAGCGCTCCGCGACTACATCCACTGGCGCAAGAACTACTTTCCCGGCGACCCCATTTTGATTCCACGCACCCTGCAACGGGAGTTCGGGCCCGAACACGATGCCCTGCGCGAGCGCCTGGACGAGTTGCTCGCCGCCCTCCGCCGCAATTTCCCGTTTTATAGCCCGCGCTACATGGGCCACATGCTCTCGGACACCACGCTGTCCTCGACGCTCGGCTTCATGACGGGGCTGATGTTCAACCCCAACAACGTGACGCCGGAGGCGGCACCCGTCACCACCGAGCTGGAAATCGAAGCCACCAGCGCCGTGCTGGCCATGCTCGGCTACGAACCCCCTCCCGAGCCGCCGCCTCCCGACGAGGACCCCCGGCGGTACTACGAACGGGCGGGGCGCAAGGAGTACGGTTGGGCGCATATCACTTCCGGGGGCACCATCGCCAATATCGAGGCGCTGTGGATCGCGCGCCAAGTGCGGTACTTCCCACTTTCGGTGCGTGAGGCGGCGCGCGAGCATGGTCTGGAAATCACCGTCCAGCTTCCGGACGGCACGCGCGCGGATATTCGCCACGTGGATCCCTACCAGTTGCTTCTTATCAAGCCGCGCGAGGCCATCTTCCTGCTGCCGCGTTACATC
>JBMFPL010000482.1:0-2747 GCA_049969115.1 Bryobacteraceae bacterium
CTGCTGCGCCTCTCCGGCGGAGCCGGCCTCGGCTCCCGCCCCGCGCGCCCGCTCCGGCCCAGCCTCGCCCGCCCGTGACTGCAACCGCCTGGCAAGCTCCGCAGCCTTCTCGGGCGTAACCCCTCCCGCTGCCTCCACGTTCTGCTCCCGCGTCAGCTTGACCTCGGCGCGGATCACCGGGATCGCGCGCGGCGCAACCACCCCCAGCTTGACCCGGCCGGGCTGGATCTCGAGCACGTGGACCTCGACTTGATCGCCGATCAGGATCGCCTGCCCGGCCCTTCGCCGCACGATGAGCATACGCTTTCCTCCCCGGCCGGCACGGGCAGCGGATGACGGTGCGAGTAACCCGAATCGCTCATGATGGCCTGGACCGCCCGCCGGTTAGCCAGATTGATCACCACTGGCGCCAGCAGGTTCGCCGTGGGAGGCTGCCCTTCCGCCACCGCTACAATCGCCAGGCAAAGCACCTCCCGGCCCAGTTCCGGCTGCCGCTCGGCGGGCAATTCCAGCAGCCGCAACTCTTCGGCTGACAGGCTCAGCCGGTAGCCAGGCTCAATGGTCTGCACTGGCAGGGTAATGAAGCACAGGTCTGGTCGCCTGAGACTTTGCAGGAACACGATGGGACGGACGTGGGCCTGCTCCAAAGCCACGAACTCGTGTTCGTCCTCGAAGCCGGGCAGCCCCGCCGGAAAGTGGAAGACCGCTTCCCACCCGTACTCGATCAAGCCGAAGTGCCGCGTCTGGAACAGCATGGCGCGCCGCCTTACGCTCCTGCTATCGGCGGATGTGGCCGTGGGCTTTACCCCGAGAGGCTCGCGGCCTCGCCAGGGGCGTGTGGCGCGCTCGCGGTACGATACAATTTCAGCTTCATGCCTGCGCGCGTTTCGCTCTTTGTGACCTGCATCGTGGACCAGTTCTTCCCAGGTGTAGGCCTGGCGATGGCTGAGGTCCTGGATGGGTTGGGCTACCGGGTCGAATTTCCCCAGGCGCAGACCTGCTGCGGCCAGCCCGCCTTCAACACTGGCTACCGCCAGGAGGCCCGCAGGGTCGCGCGCCACTTCCTTTCCGTGTTCGGCGACGCCGACTACGTGGTGGCGCCTTCGGGTTCCTGCACCTCGATGATCACCCACCACTACCAAGAATTGTTCGAAAACGATCCCCAGGCCCTGGCGCAGGTCCGCCGATTGATCCCGCGCGTGTGGGAGTTTTCCCAGTTCTTGCTGGAAGTCGCCCAGGTGGAAGACGTCGGCGCCCGCCTACCCGCGGTAGTCACCTACCATGACTCCTGCCACGCCCTCCGCTACCTGGGCATCCGCGAGGGACCACGCCGGCTGCTCGCCAGGGTCCGCGAGCTGGAACTCCGCGAAATGCCGGCCAGCCAGGAGTGCTGCGGCTTTGGCGGCACCTTCTCGGTCAAGTTCCCGGAAATCTCGGGCAGCATGGTGCGCAGCAAGGTGGAAGCCATCCTCCAGACCGGGGCTGACTACGTGGTTTCGGTGGATGCCAGTTGCCTGATGCAAATCCAGGGCGCCCTGAGCCGCTCCGGCGCCAAGGTCGGCACGCTCCACCTGGCCGAGGTGCTCGCGCGACGGTGACCGTCATGACTGCCTACCCCCGCCAGAGCATTCGCCGCACGCTGGATGACGCTCGCCTGCAAGAAGCCATTTACGCCGCCACTGGCCGGCTCATGGAGCACCGCCGCCAAGTCGTGGCGCCGGAGGTGCTGCCCGACTACCAGGAGCTGCGCGAGCAGGCCCGGCGCATCAAGGAACACACCCTGAACAACCTCGACGCCTACCTTGAGCAGTTCGAAGCCCAGGTGCAAGCGCGCGGCGGGGTGGTCGTCTGGGCCAGGGACGGGGCCGACGTGGCCGAATTCGTGCTCGATCTGGCCCGGCGCTCGGGCGCGCGCCTTCTGGTGAAATCCAAGTCCATGACCACCGAGGAAATCGGTCTGCGCGAGCGCCTGGAGGCCCAGCACCTAGAGGTGGTGGAAACCGATCTGGGCGAGTACATCATCCAGTTGGCCGGCGAGCGCCCCTATCACATCGTGGCCCCGGCCCTACACAAGACCCGCGAAGAGGTGGGCGAGATCTTCAGCCAGCGTCTGGGTCTGGAACGCGAGAACGCGCCCGAGCGCCAGACCAAAATCGCGCGCGCCGTGCTCCGCCAGAAGTTCCTGGCCGCCGACATCGGCATCACCGGCGCCAACTTCCTGGTGGCCGATTCGGGCGCCGTGGTGCTGGTGGAAAACGAGGGCAACGCCCGGCTGACCACCAGCGCGCCCCGCATCCACGTCGCGGTGGCGGGCATCGAGAAACTGATCCCGCGCGCCCAGGACCTGGCCGTGTTCCTCAAGCTGCTCGGGCGCAGCGCCACCGGTCAGCCACTGACCGTTTACACCTCGATCCTGAGCGGCCCGCGAAGGCCAGGCGAGCGGGACGGACCGGAACAATTTTACGTCGTTCTGTTGGATAACGGCCGCAGTCGCGTGCTGGCCGATCGCGACAAACGGCAGACCCTTTTCTGCATCCGCTGCGGCGCCTGCGCCAATCACTGCCCCGTATACCGGCGCATCGGCGGCCACAACTACCCGTGGGTGTACTCCGGCCCCATCGGCCAAATCGCCTCCCCCCAGTTCCTGGGACTGACCCACGACGCCTGGCTACCCTTCGCTTCCAGCCTGTGCGGCGCCTGCGCCGAGGTCTGCCCGGTCAAGATCGAGATCCCGCGCCTGCTGCTCG
>JBMFPL010000483.1:0-2728 GCA_049969115.1 Bryobacteraceae bacterium
GCTCGCCGAAATGCAGGCTCTGGATCGAGTTGCCCAAATCGCCCGCCACGTAGGCTACGCGGCCGCGCCCGGCACGGTTCAGCACCACCGCGGCGTCTTCGGAAAGCTCGGGGATGCCGTCGTAAGGCCCGGCCAGCGGCCGCGTGAAGAACAGGACCGGGCGGCCGCTGCCGGGCAGCACGCGCAGATGATAGGTCATGGCAGGAACCAGTTGCCGCCGCATTGCCGGCAGCAGATCGGGCGCGCCCGGCGCCGGCTGCATGAAATCCCAGCGCTTGGGGCCGACGATGCGCTTGCCGTCGCGCACGCCGAACAGGCTCGCGAGGGCGAACTCCTGGCGGCGCACGCCGGTTTCATCGTACAGGGAGGTCTCGAAGGTGGCCAGCAGGTTGCCTCCTGCCTCCACCCAGGCTTGCAGGCGACGGGCGGCCTGCTCGCTCATGCAAGCCACGTTGGGCAACACGATCAGGGCATAGCGGTCGATTGGCTCGTGGGCCAGCGACTCGTCGTCAATCACATCGAAGGGGACGTGGGCGCGCACCAGGGATTCGGCGAGCCCTTCGAACTCGCGGTCCAGGTTGCCCACCTCGCTGCGCGCGGGGACGCGGTCCACGTCAATCAACTGCGCGTCCGCCCCGGCGTAGAAGGTTGCGGTCAGGTCGGACCACACCAGGGCCACGCGCGCCTCCGAGCGCGTGTTCAAGAAAAAGGCGGCGTTTCTTTCCACTAGGCGGTTCATCTGCGCCACGGCCTCGGTTTCCGGCAGCGTCGCCTCCAGCGGCGAGAAGGCAAGCCACACGTTGGCGCCGTTGGCGATTGAGTCGGCATAGAGCAGGCGTAGCTCGGGCGCGGGGAGCATGGAGAAGGTCCAGGGTTTGTGAGCCGCGGCCGCGAAGATGACCCGCGGCTTGTTGGGCGCCTGGGTTTCCAGCAACCGCGCAGTCAGGCTTGGCTTCCAGAGCGAAGTGCGCGTCAGGTCGCCGTAAATGAAGCCGCCTTCGCTGCCCAGCAGATCCTGCTCCGCGACCAGCACCCGGTTGAAGCGCCCGGTGGCCCAGTTGCCGCCGCGCACGCCGCCGTTGATGTAGAAGGCGATCTGGGGGTTGATGGACTTGATCACGCGGCGCGAGTCGCGCAAAAAGTCGGCCAGACTGCGCGCCTGGAATTCCATCAAACTGGCGAAGGCCCGCCCGCGCCGCTCGCGTTTGGAGGGCATTTCGCCGCCGTAGAGCCTGCGGTATTTCTCGCGGCAATGGCGGCAGTAGCAGGTCTCGGCAAAAAACACCGGGCCATCGAAGAAAATGCCATCAATGGGGTAAGCGCACAGGTCGCGCAGGAGCTGGAAGACCCATTGGCGCCACGGGCTGTTCACGCACAGCGAGGTTCCGGTCTGATAGATGCCCTCCAGCGGCCGTCCCTGCTCGGTGATCTGGACCCAGTCGGGATGCCGGCTGGCGAACTCGCGGTTGAACCAGTGGACATTGAAGTAAATCATGACCCGCAGGCCGCGGGCCCGGGCTTGGGGCAAGTACCGCTTAAGATAGTCCTCGTTGACGCGGCCGGCCAGGCGGGAGGCGAAGTAGAAACCCTCGTCGTCCAGGCCCTTGCGGTGATGCATCACGGCCAGGTGCTCGGCGTTGAAGCCCAGCCGCAGCTTGAGCGCCACGGCGGCGGCGGGATCCTGGGAAGCGAGTGGCTGGAAGTCTTGGAGCAGGTGAACGATGCGGAGCGGTTGGCGCTCCCACCAAGGTGGGCTCTGGCATCGGGCCGTCGCTGCCAGCAGCAGGAGCGGCAGCCACATCCGGGTCGAGGAAATTCGTGGCGCGGGCATGGGACCGATCCTTTATGCTCGCGCAAGGGGCGGCTTGCCGGCAAGCGCGAAGTACAGGGTCCAGTAAGGGTCGCGTCCCGCCAGCGCTTGCAGGCGGGCGATTTCGTTTTCGCATGCGGCGAGCAGGGCGGCGAGGTGGTCAGGCGGCGCGGGGGAGGAGAGGGCGCGCAGCGATCGGAACATTTTCCATCCTTCCTGTTTGCCTCGCGCCCAGGCCGCCAGCGCCCCGTGACGGCAGGCCACCGCCCCCCAAAGCAGCTGCGCGGCGAGCACTGGCCGCCCGTAACGCCGCCTCCAGTCCGCGGGGTAATGCCTGGCCACCAGCAGCAACTGGTTGCGCGCGATCAGACGCACGGCCGCCGGACTCCAGCGCCCCAGCGTCGCACTGCCCGTGTGGCGGCCGCGCGCCTGCGGAACGTAGATTCCCCCCATATCGCGCAGGGCGCAGCGCAGGCAGAATTCCACGTCTTCCAGGTACGAGCCGAAGCACTCGTCCAGCGGGCCGGCGATCTGGAACAGCTCGCGGCGCAACAGAACCGCCGCGAAGCCGGCGAACCGCACCGGGCGCGGCTCATCCCACACTGGTCCGTCAGGACGGCCGGAGCCGGCTCGCCATGCCGTGGCGCCCCGGCACACCAGGTCGAAGGCGCCGTCCAGCCGCCCGGGCCGGCCTGCGTCGAGGAGCTTGCCGCAGGCGAACCACGCGCTCGCCGAGCGCGCCGCCGCCAGCACGCGCTCCAGCCAGTCGGGCTCGAGGTCCACGTCGTTGTTGAGCAGCGCAACCCACTCGCGCCGGCAGCGCTGGAGGCCGGCGTTCACCGCCGCGGCGAAACCGCGCTGGCGTTCCAGGCGCACCACGTCCGCACCCAGGCAGCGGGCGGCCTCCGCGCTGCCGTC
>JBMFPL010000484.1:0-2719 GCA_049969115.1 Bryobacteraceae bacterium
GCTGGCGACAACCTGGCCGACGGGCTGGTCTCCACCCGCGAACAGGCCCAGCGCTACGGCGCGCTCCTCCGCAACGAGGGTCGCCGGCTCACCGAGATGGTGGAGCAGATCCTGACCTTCGCCGGCGCGCAGGCGGGAAGGCTCAAGTACCACTTCGAGCCAGTGCCAATCGGCGCTGTGATCGAGCGCGCAACCGCCGTTTCACAACCGGCGGCGCAGCAGGCGGGCGTGACGCTGGAGGTGGACGTGGCGCCCGGGGCGCCGGCCGTGCTGGCCGATGCGCCCGCGCTAGCCCAGGCCATCCGCAATCTCATCCACAACGCCATCAAGTACGCAGGCGCGGGACAGTGGGTGGGCGTCCGCGCCCAGGCGGCCGATGGCGGCCGCTGGGTCGAAATCCGGGTCGAAGACCGCGGCCCGGGAATTCCGCCCGCTGATCTGCCCCACATCTTCGAACCGTTCTACCGTGGCCGCAACGCGAGCGAGGCCCAGATCCACGGCGCCGGGATAGGACTGAGCCTGGCCAAGGGCATCGTGGAAGCGCACCGCGGGACCATCCTGGTCGAAAGCAAGCAGGGCGAAGGCGCTGTGTTCACCATCCGGCTCCCCGCCGCGCCGCCGGCGGCTGAAGGGGAAAGTGGCAATGCCGAGCAATAGCCAACCCGCCACCGAGCCGCGTATCCTGCTGGTGGAAGACGAACCCGGGCTGGTGCTGACGCTGGCCGACCGCCTGGCCAGCGAGGGCTTTGCTGTCGAGACGGCGGGCGACGGCGAACAAGGGTTGGCGAAGGCCTCCGCGGGCGGCTTCGATCTGATCATTCTCGACGTCATGCTGCCGCGGCTCAGCGGCTTCGAAGTCTGCCGCCGCCTGCGCCAGGCCGGGGTGGAGACGCCCATTCTGATGCTGACCGCGCGCAGCCAGGTGGTGGACAAAGTCGTGGGCTTGAAGACCGGCGCCGACGACTACGTCACCAAGCCGTTCGACATGATGGAGCTACTGGCGCGTATCGAGGCGCTGCTGCGCCGCGCCCCCGCGCGTACGGCCAAGCCGGCCGACAGTTACCGCTTCGGCGCCGTCCAGGTGGATTTCCGGCGGGCGGAAGTGAGCAGGGATGGGCGCCCGGTGAACCTCTCGGCGCGCGAATTCGCCCTGCTGCGCTACTTGATCGAGCACCGGGGCGCTGTCCTTTCGCGCGAGGAACTGCTGGAGAAGGTCTGGGGCTACGAACCGGGAACCACCACGCGCACCGTGGACGTGCACATCGCCTGGCTGCGCCAGAAGTTGGAGGAAAATCCCAAGTATCCCCAGTTCATCCTCACGGTTCGCGGGCTGGGCTACAAATTCGCGGGTTGAGCGGCCTCAGGCGGCCACGCCCAGCGCGGCTTTGGCCTCCGCCACCGCCTGCTCGATTTCCTGCCGGTACCGCGCCAGGTTTCCTTCATCGGTGGCCTCGAACCGGAGCACCAAAACGGGCTGGGTGTTCGAGGCCCGGGCCAGTCCCCAACCGTGAGGGAACAGTACGCGGACGCCGTCAATGTCAATCACCTGGTAACGCTCCCGGAAGCGCTCGGCCACGCGCGCGATGACCTGGAACTTGATTTCGTCCGGGCAATCCACCCGGATCTCGGGAGTCGAAACCATGCGCGGCACGCCCTCCAGTTGCGCGGAAAGCGGGCGGCCGGAAAGGGCGACAATCTCCATCAGGCGAAGGGCGGCGTAAATGGCGTCATCGTAGCCGTAGTATCGGTCGGCGAAAAACATGTGCCCGCTCATTTCACCGGCCAGCGCGGCCCCGGTTTCCTTCATCTTCGCCTTGATGAGCGAGTGGCCGGTGCGCCACATGATGGCGTTGCCGCCCATGCGGCGGATCTCATCGTAGAGCACCTGCGAGCACTTGACCTCGCCGATGAACGTGGCGCCGGGCTTGCGCTGGAGAATCTCGCGCGCGAAGATCAGCATGAGCTGGTCGCCCCAGAGCACCTCCCCTCGCTCGTCAATGGCGCCCAGCCGGTCGGCGTCGCCGTCGAAGGCCACTCCCAGTTCAGCGCCGTGCTCGCGTACGGCAGCCTTCAGGGCGGCGAGGTTCTCGACGATGGTGGGATCGGGATGGTGATTGGGGAAGCGCCCGTCGGGCTCGAAGAAAAGTTCGATCGGCTCGACGTTCAGGCGCTCGAGGATCCGGTGCACCACGGGACCCGCCGTCCCGTTGCCCGCATCCAGGGCGACCTTGATGCGCCGCGACCATCGGAACTGCGCCGACACTTCTTCCACGTAAGGCGTGACGATATCGTAGGAGCGCAGCGTCCCCTGCCCGCTGGCGAAATCCTGGCGCTCGATGATCTCGCGCACGCGCTGGATCTCCTGCCCGTAGATGGTGGACTGGCCGGACATGATCTTCAGACCGTTATACTCGGGCGGATTGTGGCTGCCGGTGATCATCACGCCGCCGTCGGTCTTCAGGTGAAAGACCGAGTAATAAAGCAGCGGCGTAGGGATCGCCCCCAGCTCGATGACTTCCAACCCGGTGGCGACCAGCCCGCGGGCAAGCGCACGTCGCAGGCGGTCCGAGCTGAGCCTCACGTCGTTGCCCAGCGAGATGACGCGCGCGCCGTGGCGAACCAGATAGGTGCCGATGCCACGGCCCAGTTGTTCCACATCGGGATCCAGCAATTCTCGGTCAGCGATGCCACGGATGTCGTATTCGCGGAAAATGGTCGG
>JBMFPL010000485.1:0-2690 GCA_049969115.1 Bryobacteraceae bacterium
CTCGCCCTCGCGCAGTTCCATAGGGTAGTAGCGGGTGACTACCTTGCCCGAGGCCGAACGCAGCGGGTGCAGGTAAGGCTTAGGCGCTTCGGACCCAACAAAAAAGGTGGTGAACGGTTTGCCCTCTATCTCCACTTCGATGCGGCCCGGCGCCTGAGTAACCTTGACCTGGGCCCGAGCCATGCCGGCTGCCGTCAACGAGAACAAAAGCACAAACAACCACTGGCGTTGCATGTGATTCAGTATACGACGCCCCGCGCCGGGCGGCTCACAGCAGGGCCTCAGGGTACGTTTCCCAGCGGTGGAGGACGTAGCGGGGGCCGACCAGGAAGCGCCCGCTGACTTCGTCGGGGATCACCAGGTTGAGCAGGAACCCGATCAACCCGTGCGCCGCGCCCAGCACCCAGAGGCTGCGGTAACGCAAATAAACCCGCGTGGCGAGGTAGCCGCCCGGCAGCGTCACTGCCATCAGGAACCAGTTCGGCGCGTGAGCCAGCACGAACAGCGTCGTGGCCGCGAGCGGCGCGCACCGGCCGCATCCCGCTTGTCGGAGCCTGTTCAGGAAATACGCGTTGAGCATCCACTGCTGGACGAGACCCCAGAGCAGATACACGGTCAAGGATCCGGGCGTCCGCCGCAGCACGACCGGGCTGATCGTGTCGAAGCATGCGCCTCCCGCCAGCAGGACCACGGCCACCGCCAGCGCCCACGGCCCCACGTATCGCAAGGCCCTGCGGGCCTGCCCGACGCGCAGCCCCAGCGCCCCCGCTCCTTCGCGCCGGGCCGCGTGGGACGTGGCCACGAGCGTTGCGATGAACAACCAGCGCCAGGGGTGGAACAGCCGCACGCGCCAGATGTAGAGCATGATCAGGCCGAACACGCTGATCGCTTCGATCAGGGCGGCGCGGTCCTTTTTCACGGCAGCTGGCCCGATTGCCTTCATCCGAAGAACGTATGCCGCACCGTGTTGACCAGCGCGTGCAGGCTGGCCGAAGCCAGTACGCTGGAGGAGCGCTGGAAGACGACGCCGTAGCCGAAGCCGGCCATCGTGGCCAGGATCATGTAGCTCCAGTTGGGCAGCGGGCCGGGGCCGTTGTCCAGATGGGCGGCGCCGAACACCACGGCGGCCGCCACCAAGCCGCGCCAGGAATCGCCCAGACGCTTGAGCAGCCAGGTCTGGATGAGAGAGCGGAACAACAACTCCTCGGGGATCGCCACGCCCAGCAGGGTGATCACGAACAGCCGCAAAAAGCCGAGCGGGCTGGCGCCGGGGCGCGGGCCGAACGGCCCCAGGAAGCCGAGCAAACGGCCGAGCACCCCCAGCGGCACGGCCAGCACAGCAAAGCCCGCTAGCGCATTCAGAAAATCCCGGCTCCTCCTCGGCCAGCAGTACTTGTGATCGGGCCAGGCGCGAAAGACCACCAGCAGCAACAGGGCCGTCACCGTGGCCGTCCCTTGCGCTGCTTCATTGGCAACGCCGTGGACGTGCGCGGGGAGCAGCGATTTGCCCAGCGTGAACTCGACGGGCAGCCACAGCAGCAGCACCGCTCCCAGATCGCGCCAGTCGAGCCGGCGTCCCGACTGCCGCCTACCGTAAATGAGAGCCGTGGGGGTCAGCAGGTAGGCGAGCAACAAGACCGCGAAGGCGGCCTTCAAAGCCTTTTCGATTGCCAGCACGGCGAGGAATACGGCACCCAGCGCAAGGACGGCCAGGAAAATCAGGGCGGGTCGCAATCCCAAGCGTCGTCGCCATGCCGCCTGGCGCCGGGTCGAAAGCAGCGAAAGCATGATCGCGATATAGAAGAGAGCGATCAACCAGCTCATCGTCGCTCCCGAAGCCGCGCGCATGCGTTCGATGGCATTGCGCCCGCGCGCCCTGCTACAAGGCCTCGATCCGCCGGTAAATGTCTTTCAAGGCCGGGTAGAGCGCGCGGTAGACGGCGTGGCCGTGGGCGTAGAAAGCGGCCTCGTCGGGCCGTGGCTCCAGCGATTCGACTTCACGGATGGCGACGCGGCAGACCTCGGGCACGCTTTCGTACACGCCGGTTCCCACCAAGGCCAGCAGCGCGGCCCCGTAGGCAGACCCTTCCTGCGTCTCCAGCACCACCACCCGGCGCGCGAAGACATCGGCCAGCAACTGCCGCCAGAAAGCGCTCCGCGCCCCGCCGCCGGACAGGCGCACCGAACTTACGCGCACGCCCAGTTGCTCGATCAGGTCGAGGCAGTCTTTTTGGCTGTAGCTGACTCCTTCCAGCAGCGCTCGGATGAGGTCCGCGCGCGTGTGTTTCGCCGTCAGCCCGATCCAGCCGCCGCGCGCGGAAGCGTCCAGGTGCGGCGTGCGCTCTCCCATGAGATAAGGCAGCCAGAACAGCCCGTGGGATCCGGGCGGCGCCGTGGCGGCCTCCGCAGTCAACTGATCATAGCTGGTGCCGGGCGCGAGTTGGTTGCGGAACCATTGCAAGCTCAGGCCGGCCCCTTGCGTCACTCCCATCACGTGCCAGGCTCCTCGAACGGCGTGGCAGAAGGTGTGCACGCGGCCTTCGGGATCGTAAGCAGGCTCGTCCATGTGTGCGAACACTACGCCCGAAGTGCCCAGGGTGCAGGAGACGATGCCCGGCTCGACGATGCCGTTGCCCACTGCGCTCGACGCCTGGTCGCCTCCGCCGCCGACCACGGGCGTGCCCGGCTGG
>JBMFPL010000486.1:0-2687 GCA_049969115.1 Bryobacteraceae bacterium
CTCCGGTCTCGCCCGCCGGCCACCCTGGCAGAACTGGCTCGCGCACTGGCCCTCACGCCCGCCACGGTCAGCGATGCGGTGGACGCTCTGGCGGCCAAAAAGCTGGTCCGCAAGGTGCGCAGCCCCGCGGACGCTCGCGCCCTGCGCCTGACGCTGACCGCCAAGGGTCGGCGGGAGGCCGCGCGCGCCGCCGGCTGGTGCGACTTTTTGGCCCGCGCCGCCGCCACGTTGCCTGAGGCCGACCAGGCGGCCCTGCTCGCCGCCCTGATCCGCATCATCAAGACCCTTCAGGACCGTGGGCAGATCCCGGTCGCCAAGATGTGCGTCACTTGCACTTACTTTCGGCCGTTTGCTTACCCGGGCGCCGCCCGGCCCCATCATTGCGCCCTGGTGGGCGCTCCCTTCGGCGAGGCTTTCCTGCGCGTGGATTGCCCGGATCACCTCGCCGCGACACCCGACCAGGCCGCCCTCATCTGGCAGGCCTTTTGCAGCCGGTCTTCATCATTCCCTGACAAGGAGGTTGGAACATGACGCAAGCTGCATCGGCCCGGCCCGGCGAAATTCCCGGCTACACCTACGGCACGGCGGCGGTACCCCGCGCCCCGGTGACGCTGGAAGAGCTGGAGCTGCTCAAGAAAACCCTGTTGTTTACGGCTGAGGACGCGCACTGGCTGCGCATTTCGCGCGAGGTGCTCGCGCCCCATGTGGAGGAGCTACTTGACGCCTGGTACGGCTTCGTGGGTTCGCACCCTCACCTGCTGCACTACTTCACCCGCGTGGCCGATGGACAGCCTGATGGCGATTACCTGGCGGCCGTGCGCAAGCGCTTCGGCCAGTGGGTGCTGGACACCGCGGCCGCCAACTACGATCAGGCCTGGCTGGATTACCAGATCGAGATCGGCCGCCGCCACCACCGCAGCGGCAAGAATCGCACCGACGGCGTGGGCGCCGTCGAGCACATCCACTACCGTTACCTGCCGGCTCTGATGTACCCCATCGTGACTACCCTCAAGCCCTTCCTGGGGCGCAAAGGGCACAGTGCCGAGGAAGTCGAGAAAATGTGGCATGCCTGGGTGAAGTCGGTGATCCTCCAGGTGACGCTCTGGAGCTATCCCTACGTGCGGGACGGCGACTTCTGAGCCGGCCTTTGCAGGCGGCGGGTGCACGGCCCGCCGCCTGTGCTAAACTCGAAACATTCCGCTTATGAAGCGCAGGGCTTTTCTGTTGACGCTGGCGGCGCTGCCGCTGCTGCTCGCGGCCGAGAATGTTGACCTCTCGGTCGTTCATCGCATCAAGGTCGAGGCGTTCCAGAACTCCAAAGTGATGGACTACGCCTTCTACCTCACCGACGTCTACGGGCCGCGCGTATCGGGTTCGCCCGCCTACCGCGCCGCTGCGGAATGGGTTGTGCGCACGGCAAAGGAAATCGGGCTCGAAAACGCGCGCATGGAGAAGATCGGCCCGATCGGGCGCGGCTGGTCCTTGCGCCGCTTCACCGCGCACCTGGTTGAACCAGTGCAGGCGCCGCTGATCGGCTTCCCGCTGGCTTGGACCGCCGGCACCGACGGTCCAGTGGCCGCCGAGGCCGTGCTGGCCGTGATCCAGAACGAAAGCGACTTCAACAAGTTCAAGGGCCAGCTCAAAGGCAAGATCGTGCTTACCGAGCCCGCGCGCCAGTTGGAGCCACACACCACTCCCGATTTCCGTCGCTTCACCGACGCCGAGCTAGCCGAGCGCGCCAAGGCCCCCGAACCCGGCCAGATGCCCTTCGCCATGCCCTTCCCGCGTCCCGGCGGCCAGCCCTCCCCGCAGTTCCGCCAGATGATGCAGGCGCGCGAGCTGCGCAACAAGGTAGCCCGCTTCCTCAGAGAGGAGGGTGCCCTGGCCATCCTGACCCCCGGGCAGCGCGGCGACTACGGCACCGTGTTCGGTTCCTCGGCCGGCCCGCGCGAGTTGAAGGAGCCCGTCCCCCCGCCCACCATCGCGCTCGCTACGGAGCACTACAACCGCATTGTTCGGCTGCTTGAGAAGAAGATCCCGGTCAAGCTCGAGCTGGAGGTGCGCGTGGACATCGAGGAAAAAGAAGTCGAAGGCTATAACGTCCTCGCCGACCTGCCCGGCGGTCGCAAGAAGGACGAAATCGTCATGATCGGCGCGCACCTGGATTCCTGGCAGGGCGGCACGGGAGCCGCCGACAACGCCGCCGGCTGCGCCGTCATGATGGAAGTCATGCGCATCCTGAAGACCCTCGGGCTCAAGATGGATCGCACCGTCCGCATGGGCCTGTGGGACGGCGAAGAGCTGGGCTTCCTGGGATCGCGCGCCTACGTCAAACAGTACCTGGCCGACCGTGAGACCATGGCGCTGAAGAACGACTTCCACAAATTCTCCGGCTACTTCAACCTGGACAACGGCGGCGGCAAGATCCGCGGCGTGTACTTGCAAGGCAACGACATGATGCGGCCGATCTTCGAAGCCTGGCTGGAGCCCTTCCGCGATCTGGGCGTGACCACGGTGACCATTGCCAACACCGGCGGCACGGATCACCTTTCCTTCGACGCCGTTGGCCTCCCCGGTTTCCAGTTCATCCAGGACCCGCTCGATTACTCGACGCGCGTGCACCACTCGAACATGGACGTCTACGACCGCCTGCCACGCAGCGATCTGATGCAGGCGGCGGCCGTCAT
>JBMFPL010000487.1:0-2668 GCA_049969115.1 Bryobacteraceae bacterium
CCGCGACGGCCACCACAGAACAGGTCCGCGAGCGGCTGCTCGAGCTTGCGGCTGACACATCCGGGCGATTGCTGGGGGCTCGAGACCGCCTGGAACGCCGCTTCATTCGCGCGGCCAAGAGGAACTGGGGCCGGCTGGCGATTGCCGATAGCACCGGGCGCGAGCTCAGTTTCGGCCGGGCTCTGGTCGGCGCCTGCCTGCTGGCGGGCCAGCTCCGCCGTCGTGCCGCGGGAGAGACGATGGTGGGGGTCATGCTTCCGGCCACGGTGGCAGCCGCGCTGACCAACTTCGCGATTCTCATGGCGGGCAAGGTTCCGGTGAACCTGAACTTCACCGCCGGGCACGAGGTGGTGGACGCAGCCGCAGGTCAGTGCAAGTTGAGGACTATTCTGAGCTCGCGGGCGTTCCTAGAGAAATCCGGCTTCGAACCGCTTCCGGGAACCGTGCTGCTCGAAGACATGGGCGCCAGCTTTTCCCGGCTGCGCAAGCTTGCGATGGCCCTGTGGGTGAGGCTGGCGCCCGCGCGGATTCTGGAGCGCCGGTACGGCGGGCGCGAGGTGGATGGGCGGGCCACCGTGATTTTTTCCAGCGGGAGCACGGGCGAGCCCAAGGGCGTGGAGCTTTCGCACCGCAACATCGTTTCCAACATTGACTCGCTGCGCAGCATCTTCCGATTGCAAGACGACGACCGGGTCATCGGCGTGCTGCCCTTCTTTCACGTTTTCGGCTTCACATGCACGCTTTGCTTCCCGCTGACATGCGGGTACGCGGCGGCTTACCACCCCAATCCCACCGATGCCCGCGCCATCGGAGAGCTCACGGCTCGGTATCGTGGCACCCTGCTCATGGCCACGGCCACGTTCTTCGGCCAGTACCTGCGGCGGTGCGAGGCGGCGCAGTTCCGGACGCTGCGTTATCCCATCGCGGGGGGCGAGAAGCTGCCGCTGGCGCTGGCGCAGGCGTTCGAGGAGAAGTTTGGGGTGCCGCTGCTGGAAGGCTACGGCGTGACGGAGACCTCGCCCGTGGTTGCGGTGAATGTTCCCGACCTTGAAGGAGCCCGGTGGTGGGAACGCACGCGCAAGCCAGGGACGGTAGGCCGGCCTATCCCGGGCGTGGCAGTGCGCATCGTGGACCCGTTCAGCGGGGCGCCGCTGCCCGCGGGCCGCGAGGGCTTGCTGCTGGTCAAAGGGCCCTGCTGCATGCTCGGGTACTTCGGCGAGCCGGAGCGTACCCGAGCTGCTTTCCGGGAAGGTTGGTACGTGACCGGCGATATCGCGGCGCTGGACGAGGAAGGGTTCCTGGCCATCGCTGACCGCCTGTCACGTTTCAGCAAGATCGGCGGCGAGATGGTGCCCCACCTGCGCATCGAGCAAGCGGCGAGTGAAATCCTGGAAGGCGCGCCTTGCATGGTGATGGCGGTGCCCGATCCCCTGCGGGGCGAGCGTCTGGTGCTGCTTTACACGCGGGCCGATGTCAGCCCGGCCGAGTTGTGGCGGCGCTTGCAGCGCAGCGGCTTGCCCAAGCTGTGGATCCCCAAGCAGGAGAATCTTTTCTACGTGGAGGAGCTCCCGCCGCCCCTGCCTTCAGGCAAGACGGATCTGAGGCGACTGAGAGCGCTGGCGATCGAACTGGTGCGCTCGCGGGGCGGAATTCAGGCCGGCTGAGGCGCTTCCCTGCCCCGGTTGCTAGGATAGATTAGTAGAGAAACGACGCGACATGGCCTTGCGCTTTTTCAATACCCTTACGCGCCAGGTGGAAGAGTTCGAGCCCCTGGAAGACAAAATCGTGCGCATGTACACCTGCGGGCCGACCGTGTGGAATTACGTCCACATCGGCAACCTGCGCACGTTCACCTTCATCGATATCCTGCGACGCTGGCTGCGCTATCGCGGCTACCGCCTGGACCATGTCATGAACATCACAGACGTCGATGACCGGATCATCAAGGAGTCGGCAGCCGCGGGCAAGACTCTGGAAGAGTACACTGCCATTTACACCCAGGCATTCCTGGAAGACGCGGCGACGCTGCGCCTGGAGCGGCCGGAGCACCTGGTGCGCGCCACCGATCACATTCACCAGATGGCCCGCGACATCCGGAAACTGGGCGAGAAGGGGTTTACTTACTCGAGCAGCGGTTCGATTTACTTTCGCATTGCCAGCTTTCCCGAATACGGGAAACTTTCTCACCTGGATTTTTCCCGGGTCCAGAGCGAATCGCGCATTGACAGCGACCGTTACGAAAAGGGCGACGCCCGCGACTTTGCCCTCTGGAAGGCGCCCAAGCCCGGGGAGCCGTTCTGGGAAACCGAGATCGGTCCCGGCCGGCCCGGCTGGCACATCGAGTGCTCGACCATGGCCATGGAGTATCTGGGCCCGACGCTGGACATTCACGCGGGCGGCATCGACCTGGTGTTTCCCCACCACGAGAACGAGATCGCGCAGTCCGAGGCTCTGACCGGCAAGCCGTTCGCGCGCTTCTGGTTGCACGCCGAGCACCTGATCGTGGACGGGCAGACCATGTCCAAGTCGCTGGGCAATTTCTACACGCTGGGGGACGTGCTGGCGCGCGGTTACTCGCCGGAGGCGGTGCGGTACTTGCTGGCTTCGGTGCCTTACCGCAAGCAGTTGAACTTCACCTTTGACAGCTTGAAGGCGGCGGGCACGGCGG
>JBMFPL010000488.1:0-2668 GCA_049969115.1 Bryobacteraceae bacterium
CCGAGGGCGTGTTGAAATCGCCCGACGAAGCCCTCCGCGTGGCCGCTTCCATCGGTTATCCGGTCATGCTGAAGGCGTCGGCAGGAGGCGGGGGACGGGGCATGCGCATCGTCGAGTCCCCCGAAGAGCTGCCTGCCCTTTTCGCCCAGGCGCAGGCCGAAGCCGCCGCCGCCTTCGATTGCCCCGATCTGTACCTGGAAAAATTCATCGGCTCGCCCCGCCACATCGAGTTTCAGATTCTGGCCGACGAGCACGGCGAAGTCGAGGTCCTGGGCGAACGCGAGTGCACTATCCAGCGCCGGCACCAGAAGCTGATCGAAGAGGCACCCTCGCCCGCCCTGCCCGCCACCGAGCGCGAGCGCGTGATGGAGGCGCTTCGCCACGCGATGCGGAAGGTGGGTTACACCAACGCGGGCACGGTCGAGTTCCTCATGGACGAAGACGGGCACCTCTATTTCATCGAGGTGAACGCCCGCGTGCAGGTGGAGCACCCGGTGACCGAAATGGTGACCGGCGTGGATATCGTGAAGACGCAGATTCTGATCGCTGCCGGCCACCGGTTGCACGAGCTTCTGCCTTCGCCCATCACGGTGCGCGGACACGCCATCGAGTGCCGGATCAACGCCGAGCATCCGGAAACCTTCGCTCCCTCGCCGGGACGCATCACCGCCCTGAACCTGCCCGGCGGCATCGGGGTGCGCGTGGACACGGCCGCGTACGCGGAATGCGTGATCCCGCCTTACTACGATTCGCTGGTGGCCAAGCTGATCGCGCACGGCCGCGACCGCGCCGAAGCCATCGCACGCATGCGCCGCGCGCTGGAGATGTTCGTTATCGAGGGCATCCATACTTCCATCCCGCTGCACCAGCGCATCCTCGCCGACGCTGATTTCCTGGCCGGCCGCTTCGATACCAACTTCACCAAGCGCTTCCAAGCGCCAGTGACGCAGCCGGTGGGAAGCGCCCGCTGAAGCCGCCCCGCGCATGGGCGCAGGCGGCCGCGCTACATTGTTAACCGTGCGGACGCTATCGCTGCTGATGGTTCTGGTTCTGGCGCTCAGCCCGCTGGCGGCCGCAGCGCAGCAGGTCAACGCCGACGACGAAATCTACGACCAGGTGCGTCGGCGGCTGGCCAACGACCCCGACGTCAAGGGGGCCGCCATCGAGGTCGAGGTGCACGAGGGCGTAGTCACCTTGCGCGGTCGGGTGCGCGAGGAAAAGCACCGGGCCAAGGCCGAGCGCATCGCGCGCAAGGTCAAGGGCGTCAAGAAGGTGATCAACGAGCTGCGCGTTGGGCTGCCCGTGGAGTAACGCGGCCCGCTTCTGCCGTGGTCCGGCCGCCGCGCGGGGACGGTTCGTCGTGACCCGGGGCGCTATCAGTAGCCCTGCTCCAGGCGCAGGGCAAGAAGCCCAGGCAACCCTGCCCGGAGGATCTTGGCCTGCGCAATGGCGATTTCGTAAGGCACTCGCCGCAGCTCGACTTCGCCGCGTTCCTCATCGTAGATGGCGTAGGCCGCGCGCGGATCACCATCGCGCGGCTGGCCCACGGAACCAGGATTGACGAGGTAAGTCCGTCCCGGGTCCAGGCCGATGACGGCGCACTCAGCCTCCTCCGGGACGGCCGGGATGCGCCGCGCGCCCTTGCGCGAAAAAAGGAACCCGCCCTGGCAGTGCGTGTGGCCGAAAAAGGCCACGCGGGAGCTCAAGAAGGGAAGCAAAAAATCGTCAGCCACTACGCTCATCAGGTACTCGTCCTCGTCAGCCGGAGACCCGTGCATGATCTCGAACCCAGCCACTGGCTGCGGGCCCTTGGGAAGGGAACGCAGATAGGCGTAGTTCTCCGGCGTCAGCTCCCGCGCCGTCCACTCGGCCGCTTCGCGCGCGGCAGGGTTGAACCAATCGAGATCGGTCAACCCCACCGCTCCTTTCTCATGATTGCCGCGCACCGCTGCGGCGACGTGAGCCCGCGCCCACTGGACCACCCGGTTGGGGTCGGCGCCATAGCCAACGAAGTCGCCGCAGCAAACCACCCGATCATAGCTGCCTTCCGCGTGACGCAGCACCGCCGCCAGCGCCTCCCAGTTGGAGTGAATGTCGCTGAGGATCAGGTATCGCACGACGGCTCTCGAGCGACACTGCCCGCGAGGGGCGTTGCGCGCCGCAGGCGCAGGCAAACCACCTCCGGCGGCGCGCCCAGGCGAACGGGAACGCCGACCGTGCCGATGCCCCGGCTGACGAAAATGGAGGCCGTGCGTTTGCGGTACAGGCCATAAACGTAAGGGGTCCAGAAGCGCGCCACGTTCAGCGATTTCCCGAGGATTTCTAGGTTGACCTGGCCGCCGTGCGTGTGGCCGGAAAGCACGGCCTGGAAGCCCAGGCGGACCGCTGCGTCGAAGACGTCGGGATTGTGGGAGAGCAGCAGGTTGATGGCGCCGGACCGCAGCAGCCGGCCAGCGCCCTGCAAATAGGGCTGCCCGCGCCGCTGGTAATCCACCCCGGCCACGTTCAGGAGCGCACGCCCGAACTTCAAGGTCACGTTCTGGCCTCTAAGGAAGAAAATCCCGGTGCGGCGGCCCCAGTCGGTGGCCAGCTTTTCGATTCCGGCGTAGATTTCATGGTTGCCCTGACAGCCCAGGATGCCCGCATCGGCCTTCAGTCGCGATAACTG
>JBMFPL010000489.1:0-2660 GCA_049969115.1 Bryobacteraceae bacterium
CAACTCGGGAGCCATTAATTAAGCATTTTAGCATGGGGTCCCTCCTCGACCGCCGCCCGTAAAATCCGCACCAGCGCGGCGCCGAACTTCAGGCGATCTTCCAGCGTCGGGGGTCGGCCCAGCCGGGGGTTCGGGTCCACCATCAGCTCCATCAGGAGGGCCGGGATCTTGCGTTCTTCATAAAGCGCCTGGTTGACCGTCATGCGCCCCTTCTTGCCAGGATCCGTGCTCCGAGACTGGTCGCGCGGGCCGCCCGGCGAATAAAAGGGCGTCTCCTCGACCAGTAGCTTCCAGAAACGCTCGCCCAGCGCACGCAGACTTGGGCTGGCCGACAACGGCCCTTCGATGTAGTCCTGCGATTCGGTGTTGTGCAGGGTGAGGAACAGGTCGAGGCGGCGGCCCGCGTCCACCCAGTCGAGGATCGCGCGCCGCTGGCAATCGATCTCAGGCATCTTCTGGAGGTCCACCGCGTCCCAGTTGCGGTTCAAGTCGTAGCCGTACTTGTTGAACCGCACGCCGCCGCGATGCACGCCATCGGGATCGGCCGTGGGGAAGAACAGGAAGATCGAAGTCTCGCGGATGCGGGCCGCCTCCCGGGCATCGGAGACCAGGAATCGCAAAGCACCCTCGGTGACCCAGGAGGTGCCCGATTCCCACGCGTGTTGCCGCGCCATCCACCAGATCACTTTCTTGGCTTTGTCGGGCAGCTTGAAGTCCGTGACCGTGAGCAACCAGATGGGACGCCCCTCGACGCTGCGTCCCACCGCCTGCCGGCGCACCCAGGGGTTGCCGCGCAACTGATCCAACAGCCGGGCCAGGTGACGCGTCGTGTAAGGCGGCTGGCGCGCGATCCACACGCGATCGGCTTCCGCCTTCAGGCGCACGCGGATCGCGCTCAGCGCGGGATCCCATTCCGAGCTTGCGAAGTGCCGCCAATTGCGGTTGTCGTAGCTATAGACCGGGCGCATGTTGCGGTGCCCGGAGCCGTCGTGACACCGGTAGTTGTACTCGCCGTGCAGGCCCGTGAGCTCGATCACGAGCTCGCGCCCCGCAACGCCGTCCAGGCGGAAGTAGAACCAGCTTGGTTGCCGGTTCCTGCCGTCCTGATCCGTTTCACCCTTGACCGCGCAACGCAGGTGATTCGGGGAGGGAAACTCGACCTTGCCAATACTGCCCGCCTCGAAGTCCGCGCGGACGGTGATGGCCAGCAAGAGCACCGCCGGCGGCAGCATCGCGAGACCTCCTCGTCATTCAGCGGGCCAGCCAGCCGCCATCCACCACCAGGATCGATCCGTTCACGTAGTCGGAAGCGGCCGAGGCCAGGAACACGACGGCGCCCTTGACGTCTTCCGGGCGGCCCCAGCGGCCCGCGGGGACGCGTGCCAGGATGGCCGGGTTGCGCACCGGATCGGCCCGCAACGCCGCCGTGTTGTCGGTCTCCATGTAACCCGGCGCGATGGCGTTGACCTGCACGCCGTGGGGCGCCCACTCATTGGCCAGCGCCTTCACCAGTTGCGCGATCGCACCTTTGCTGGCCGCATAGCCGGGCACCAGGATGCCGCCCTGGAACGACAGCAGGGAGGCGGTGAAAATGATTTTGCCCGAGCCGCGTTCGACCATCCTGCGGCCAATTTCGCGGGCCAGGATCCACTGCGCGTTGAGGTTGATTTCGATCACCTCGGCCCAGTATTCGTCGGGATGCTCGGCAGCGGGCGCGCGCAGGATGGTCCCCGCGTTGTTGACCAGGATGTCAATCGCGGGGAAGTCTTCCAGTACCTGGGCTGCGAAGCGGCGGACGGCGGCGCGATCGCGGAAATCGCAGCGATAAGCCCGGAAGCGACGCCCCAATGCCCGGACCTCACGCTCGATGTCGCTGCCATCCAGCTCCAGCGAGCGGCTGACGCCGACGATATCGGCCCCGGCCTCGGCCAGCGCCGCGGCCATCGCCTTGCCCAAACCTCGCCTGCACCCGGTGACCAGCGCGATCTTGCCGTTCAGGCGGAACAGGTCCAGCACGCTCATCTCGATTCCCCGTCAGCTCCCGCTGATGCGCTCGAAGAACTGCCAGCTCTGCTGCGCCGCGCGTTCCCACCGGAAGGCTTCCGCCCGTTGCCGCGCCGCGGCGGCAAGCCGGCTGCGCAGTGACTCCGATTCCAGCAGCCGCTCGAGGCCGGCGCGAATCTCGGCGACACTCATGGGATCGGCGAGCAAGGCCGCATCCCCTGCGATCTCGGGCAGCGAGCTGACCGCCGAAGTGAGCACCGGCACGCCCGCCGCCATCGCCTGGGCGAGCGGGAGCCCGAACCCTTCGTAGAGCGAAGGGTAGACGAAGGCCGTCGCGCCTGCGGTCAAAGCGGGCAGGTCGGCTTCGGGCACGTAGCCCAGATAGCGCACCCCAGGCAACCCGCTGCGCAGCCGGCGCACTGCCTCGGCTTCGTTCCAGCCCTCCGGGCCGGCGATGACCAGCTCGTAACGTTGGCGTAATTCTGCTGGAAGGCCCTGCCATGCCTCGAGCAGGCGCGTCACGTTCTTGCGCGGCTCGATGGTACCCACGAACAGCGCGTAAGGGCGGCGCAGGTTGTAGCGCTCGCGCAGCGGGCCCGCTTGCTCCGGCCTCGCGCGGAAAAATGCTTCCGCGACGCCCGGCCATACCACTTCGA
>JBMFPL010000490.1:0-2647 GCA_049969115.1 Bryobacteraceae bacterium
GTAAGTTATGAAGCTACCGAGGGTCGCGACTTTCAACGCCGTTCCGGGCAAGCTCGCCACCGGCCGCATGGCGTTCTCCACCGGGTTGTTAGTTAGCTCCAGCTCGGGGTAATCCAGAAGCCGCACCAGCCTGGGCCACAAGGCCAGGGCGTAGGTCGCCGCCTTGCCCAAGGCGCTGGCGGGCAGCGCGCGCCGCTCGGCCGCCTCGATCTGGGCCCGCAGCGCCGCGAGCACCTGCGGCGCACGCTCCCGCCGCAGGGCTTGCCGCCCGGCCAGATCCAAACCACGCTCGCGCGCCTCGCTATCGATGGCGAACAGCTCATCCACCCGCGCCACGATGCGCGCCGCTACCGCGTCCTCTCCCGCCAGCCGCGCCGCCTCGTAAAACTTCCGCCTCACGTGCGCCCAGCAAGCCGCTTGCACCAAGCCCGGCCCGCCTACTTGCTCGTAAGCCGCATAACCATCGGTCTGTAAGATCCCCTGAAAACCGGCCAGAAACTCCCGCGGCCCATCCCGGCTGCGCCCCCTGCGGAACTCGAACACCACGTTGCCCCGCGGATGACTGTACTGCCACAACCAACCTTGCCCCTTGCGCCCCCGCCCATCGTGCAACTCGACCGCCACCGGAGTTTCATCCGCCTGGATGTAAGTTCCCGCCAGTAACTCCCGCCGCATGGCCGCTGCTACTGGAGTTAGTAACTCACCTACCCGCATCACCCAGCCATCCAGGGTGGCCCGGCTGATCTCCAGCCCCACCTCAGCATCCCGCTCTGCCGGTACAAGGGCAGGTGATCGGCATACTTGGCCACGATGGTATCCACCACCACCCGGTCACTCACCAGACCCTTCTCGACGATGCGCGGCGCGCCGGGCGCCACCGCCACCCCGGCCTGCGGGCAGCCCGGGCAGGCGCGCTTTTCGCGCTTCAGCACCAGCACGAAGTAGCGCGCCGGCTCCAGGTCCAACTGCTCGCTGGTCTCATAGCCGATGACCACTCGCTCGCGCCCACACTCCGGGCAGCGCTGTTCGTCGGGCGGGCAGGCAATTACGCGCTCGCGCCGGGGCAGATCGGCCGGCAACTGCTGGCGGCCGGGATGAGGACGCGCGGTCTTGCGCCGCGCCGCCGGCGCTGCCTCAGGCAGCGGCTCGCGCTGGGCCTCGGCCACGACTTCCGCCTCGCTTACTCGCGGCTCCAGCTCCAGCAGGGCCAGTTGCGCCGAGCTGACCCGCTCGCCGGCCGGGCCGTACTTGCGCAGCCGCGCCAGGCGCAGTTTTTCCTCCAAGAGCTGGATCTTCAGCTCGGCCCATTGCAGCTTCTGATGGGCGGCCTGCAACTGCTGGTGGGCGGCTTGGAGTTGGCGCTTGAGCTCGGCCACCTGGGGGCTGTCGTTGGGGTTGAGGGCCAACGGGGCGGCGAGCATGGATAAAACAATTATGGCATGAAATGTTTTATATAGTCAAGCCCCCAACTTCATTTTCTTTGCTTTTTTCTGAGCCCTCAGATCACCCGCCGAAACCAGGCCCGCCGGCGCGCCGCCGTCAGATCCAGCCCGCCCAAAACAGCCGCCAGCTCCTCAGCCGTCACCTGCAGCTTGTCGCCTTCTGCCGCCGCGGGCCACCGAAAGCGCCCTCTCCCCAGCCGCTTGGCGGCCACCCAGAGGCCGCTGCCGTCCCAAAACAATAGCTTCAGCCGCGTGCGGGCGCGATTGGCAAACACGAACACGTGGCCGCTCAAGGGATCCAGCGCCAGCCGCTGTGCAACCAGCGCATAGAGCCCATCAAAACCCTTGCGCAGATCGGTGGCCCCCACCGCCAGGTAAATGCGCGTGGCCGCTGCCCAGGCGAACACCTTCCGAGCGACTCCAGCAGGCTGAGCAGTTGGCGCAGGGTGGCCGGGTCAAAGCCGCGCGCCAGCCCGATGCGGCGACCACCGGTGAGTATCAAGACCAAGCCGCTGGCAGCGGCCAAGGCGGGTGTGTCGCCAGAGCGCGCCACCTGGAGCCGCACCCAGCGCTGAGGCGGCTGGTCCTGATTGGGGCATTGGCTCAAGCGCTTAAGATGGCGCACGAGAGTGCCGCGCGCCAGCTCGCGCCGGCGGCAGAACTCGGCAACGCTCAAGCCACTGGCGAGGAACTCGCTGACCAGGCGGGTAATTTCGCTGCCGCTGCGCCGCCGGCGGGTAACGGAACCAGACTCCTCATGCATGCCCCCAGCTCATCATCAACCAGGTTCGGCGTCAAGAATGGGGTTGGTCAGACGCTTACGGTTGAACAGATGAGCCATGCCCGGCCGGCCTCCACGGGGCGCTGCTACGGGCGGGCTCGGGTGCTCACGCCGTGGGCCTGCCACGCTCGAAGAACTGGCCGCAGCCCTACCACGAACACTCGCTCGTCCAGCGGCTCCGCTTCCGGTCCCTGCGGCCCTGCTTGCCCTGGAGGCTGCCGCATCACCATAATTCAAAAAACTGTCCAAGAAATCGGGCGCGATACACCCGGTCGGCGTGGCCGGCCGCGCTAGCCGAGTCCTCCCATTAGATCGCCACGCAATTCTGCTGCGGGCCGGGTCCGGAAAGTACAAATCGAACAGAACAATGACTCCCAGAAGTCGCGCAACGCAATGCGGTCGGCCTCGCGCAGGCGCGCCTTGC
>JBMFPL010000491.1:0-2601 GCA_049969115.1 Bryobacteraceae bacterium
ATTAAAGTACCAGTGCTGTTGATGAAGCAGTATCAAGTTATAGTAAGCGGTGATCCGGTAAAGTTGGCGAGTGACGGCGACTGCAACTCCACGCCTGCCGACCACCTGTAAGCCTTTTTGCGCTGTGCCGATCTGTGCTAGTTCACCATTTCCTTTCTGCCAAAGAAGCAGGCCACAGAAGTCACTCATTCCGCTGCGGCTTGGAGCCATTTGGAAGCTCTCCCAGTCATCGGTCATCATCGATTGTTCCCAGAAGAACTCAACGAACCGGGGCATATCTGTTGTACTAACCCCCTGGTAAACTGTTGCGTACTGCCCCAGTCTTGTTTGCTTCTTTCCCAAGTTTGAAAAGGCTATCGAGCAATCAGGGTTCTCTCTTTGGTCTGACTGGACGCAGAGAGCGGCAGGGCAGCCGTTGATCCCCTCCGCCTTCTCCTCCGGCGTCTTGGCCTCGCCCACATCCCACCCCGCGAACGTGTGCCCGGGTGCGGGCGCGCGGCGGGTCAGGCCCAGCAGCGCGATGGGGAAGTACCACATCGGCGTCTGGAATGCGTTCGCGCCCAAACGCGCCACGAAGTCCCACTGCACCTCTTTGAGCAGCCGCTCGCGCAGCTTCTTATAGCTCGTCAAAAACAGCCAGTTCTGCGGCGTCACCAGCGCCACCGAGCCACCGTCGCGCGCAAAGCGCAGGCAGCGGTCGACAAAGCAGGTCGCGAGATCGGCCTTGGCGTCGGAGTGGAACTCGGCGCAGTAGTCGGCCAGAACCTTCGCCTGCTTGCCGCGCCCGAGATAGGGCACATTGGTCGCTACCAGCGTGAAGCGGCTGGCCAGAATGCGAAACGCCGCCAGCACGCCTTGCGCGGCGATGGCCAGCTCGCGGGTCTCCTCGGACTGCTCCTGCGCCAGCGCCTCTTCGATCAGCGGCAGCACGTGCTCCGCGCCGGCGGAGTAGACCGACTTCTCGAGCCGCAACGGATCGATGAGGCTTCCCAGCGTGGGCGCGTCCTTGAAAAGCGAATAAAGCCGCCGCATCTCCTCGCGCGCCAGACCATCCTCGCCGGCCAGCTTCACCCAATCGGCTTCCGAGGCATGGATGCCCAGCCCCGAGCAGGCCAGGTTCAACTCGGGCAGCGGGAAATGCCCGCCACTCAAGCGCCAGGCGGCCAGGGCGAGGTTGAACGCGGCGATCTGCGCGCAGCGCGCGTCGATCTCGAGCCCAAAGAGATTCTCCCGAAGAACGGCGGCGAGGGCATCCCGGAGCGACAGCCCCTCTTCCTCCATCCGCATGCGGGCCAGAATCGGCAGCGCAAAGACGAGGAAATGCCCGCTGCCCATGCATGGATCGAGCACGCGCACATCGCGCGCCGCGCGCGGCCAGCCGTCGTAGGATCCGGCTGCCGGCGAGCCGTCTTCGTTCAGGCGCAGGTAGGTCCAGGTGTAGCCGGGCAGCGCGGGGTCCTTGCCCTCGGCGCGGCGCTTGGCCGTCCACCACGCGCCCAGCGTGTTTTCGAGCAGGAAGAGGACCATGTAGTCCTCGGTGAAAAGCTGCGTCACCGCCGGCAGTTCGTCGGCGCCGATCTTGTCTTCGGCTTTGTTGACGCGGTCCTTCTCATCGCGCTGCCAGAACTGGTAGACCCAGCCGAGGCTGTCGTCGGCCAGGAAGATCTCGCGAGGCAGCGCTTCCAGCTTCCCTTCGAGTTGCTGGCGCGTTTCGGGCGGGAGCTGAACTTTGAGCACCGGGTCATCGGGGCGAAAGACGGCGAGCAGCATGCGCTGGGCGAGCTCGGCGGCCAGCTCCATCCAGTCGCGCCCCTGCTCGCGCGCGAGTTCACGGACCTCGTCGAGCGCCATCGCCACGCCGTGCTCGGCATCGAGCAGCAGGTCGTTTTCGGCCAGGAACCGGGCAAACAGCATCCGGTGCCAGTGCTCGTAGGCGGTGGCCTGGGCGAGATGATCGATCGCTTGCGTTTCGCGCTGCGGATCGCGCTGGTCGCCCAACTGCCGGCCATGGGCGCGAAGCTGGTTGCGCAGCCCGCGCTCCTGGGCGCTCATGTGCGGCCAGGGCTCGTGATGATGGACGGCGTACTGGTCCATCAGCACTTTTCGCGCGCCGTCTTCGGCGATGCGGCGCGCCTCGGCGACGGTTTTTTCTAACAAACGTCGATGTTCGCGGTTGAGGCTGGGCATGGCGGCTTCTTACTGCACCTGCACGGGGCCGTTCTGGAGGGCCGCGACGAGTTTCCTGCGCTGGCCGGCGAGCCAGGAGTCGACGTCGGCTTCGGACTTGAGCAGGGCGCGGTCGACGGCGACGAACTGGACCTTTGGCTCGAGGATCTGCGCCGCCTGCTGGAGGGCTTTATCGACGCGCGCCGGAATGGCCTCGGCTTCGGTGCGCCGGGCGGCGAGGCCCTTCGAGTCCAGTGCGGCGACGAGCGCCGCATCCGAGCCAAGGTCGGGCTTGACGGGCGCTTCCAGGCCCACTTCCCTGAGGATGCGGGCTTGGTCCGCCGGAGTGATCTTGTTCCAGACGCCATCCGCGGCGAGCTTCGCCATGGCGTCCTGGAAGGCGGTGTCATGGGCGTTGTGGGCTGCGTTCAGGGC
>JBMFPL010000492.1:0-2587 GCA_049969115.1 Bryobacteraceae bacterium
GCCGGCTTGGGCGTCACCACCGGCGTCCTGCGAGCATCAAAAAGCTGGGAGACGCGCCCGCAGCGAGGCCCCATGCAACTGGATCATCCCAAGCACATCCTGGTCCCGGTAGACTTCAGCGAACTCTCGGCGCTGGCCTTGCAGTACGCCAGCGCCCTGGGCCGCTGCTCGGGTGCCCGCATTACCGTGCTGCATGCCAGCTCTTTCGAAGCGCCGGTTTACTTCACGCAGGGGCAGTTGGAGGAGCTGCGGGCCCGGTGGCGCGCGGCGCTGCGGCAGGGTGAAAAGGACTTGCGCGACTTCGCTCGCAAATCACTGGGCCCGGAGGCGGGCACGCTGGCTTATCGCATCGTCGAGGGACGGCCGGTGGAAACGATCCTGCGCATCGCCCGGCAAACGGGCGCGGACCTGATCGCCATGGGCACGCACGGGCGAAGCGGGTGGAACCGCCTCATGCTCGGCTCGGTGGCCGAACGCGTCCTGCGCGAGACCGACATCCCCGTGCTCACGGTGCGCGGCAATCTCAAGCCGCCCGAAACACCCCTGGCCATCCGCAACATCCTCTGTCCGGTCAACGACACACCGGTGGCGCGGCGGGCGCTCGAGCATGCGGCAGCCATGGCGCGCTGCCTCGGCGCCACGCTCACCCTGGTCCACGTAGACGAAGGTTCCCAGCCCGGGCGGATCGACGATTTATGCGCCTGGGTCCCCGACGAGCAGCGGCGGCACTGCCGGATCCGCGAGATTGTCCGGCGCGGTGAGGCCTCGCGTGAGATCGTCGCCCAGGCCACCGAAGAAGGCTGCGACCTGCTGGTGATCGGCGCCCAGCACCGCCGTTTCTTCGACAGCACGGTGATCGGCTCGACGACCGTGCGCGTGGTGCGTCACGCGCCCTGTCCCGTGCTGACCGTGGTGGCGCGCGAGGCGGGCCGCTCGAAAGAACAAAATTGAGGGAAAATGTCATGCTCTTCGAACTGGAAACCCGCAAGAGCCTGGACGAGCTCGACCGCGACCTGCAGCAGGCGGCCGCGCGGCACAACTTCGGCGTCCTGGCGGTCCACAACATCCGCGAGACCATGCAGAAAAAGGGCGTGGACTACCGGGGCGAGTGCGTCATCTACGAGGTTTGCAACCCGCAGCAGGCGCGCAAAGTGCTGGAGGCCAATCCCGCCATTTCCACTGCCCTGCCCTGCCGCATCTCCGTTTACCGCAGCGGCGAAACCTGCAAGCTCGCCACTCTGCGGCCCACCGCGGTGCTGGCGCTGTTCGGCAATCCCGAGCTCGAGGCAGTGGCGCGCGAGGTAGAAGCCGCGATCCGCGCCATCATGAGCGAGGCCGCCGGCGCCTGAGCCGGCCGCGCCGCCACCGCGCGGCCCTGCGTTAGACTAGCTCGAGGAAGGTCTACCGATTTTGCTGAGACTGGCTGCGGGCATTCTGCTGGCGGCGCTGGTGACACCGGCGGCCGAGGAGGGTCAGCTCGATTCGAGCCTCTCCCTGTTCACCGTCCTGGCCGCCTACCACGCCGCGTACCCCCAAGAGCCGCTGGGCGCCGCCGACGACGGCCTGCGCCAGTTGGTGGTGGCCGAGGTACTGGCCCGCAAGCCCGCCAGCCTCCCGGCTTTGAGGAGTTTCTTCGAACAACACCGCCAGCGCGATCGCGTGGAGGATCTCAGCCAGTACATTTCCTTCGCTTTGAGCGTGCAAGGGCCGCCCGACTTCAAATATCGTTACCTGCTCAACCAGCTCCCGCCCGACGTGTTCGGCTTGCAAGGCCTGGAAAAACTGGTGGCGCGCTTATTCAAGGAGACCGCCATCGAAGAACTCTGGAAGAGGGCGCAGCCGCGCTACGAAAAAGTGATCGAGCGCTATCACGAGCCGATCGCCCGTGCGGTGCTGGAGGCCAATGCCTACGTGCGCAGCCCCACCAGCGGCGTACTCGGCCGCCGCTTTCAGATTTATATCGAGCTGCTGGCGCCCGCCAACCAGGTTCATGTGCGCAATTACGCCAATGATTACTTCCTGGTGCTGACGCCCGCCGCCGAACCGCAGGTCCAGGAAATCCGCCACGCCTACCTCCACTACCTGGTAGACCCGATCGTGCTGCGCAACGTCGAGGAGGTCAATCAGAAGAAGCCGCTGATGGACTTCGCGCTGGGCGCGCCGCTGCTGCCCGAAATGTACAAGAAAGACTTCCCGCTGCTGGTGTCCAAGTGCCTGGTCAAGGCCATCGAAAGCCGCCTTGCCCCGGCGTCACGGCGCCAGGCCATGGTGGAGCAGGCCCTGCGCGAGGGCTACATTCTGACGCCCTACTTCGCCGAGGCCCTGCCCGCCTATGAACGACAGGAGCAGGCCCTACGCTTTTACTTCCCCGAAATGGTCAAGGGGATCGACCTGCGGCGCGAGACTTTGCGGCTGGACAAAGTGGAATTTGCCCAAAAGGCGCCGGAACCCAGCCCCAGGACCCGGCCCAAGCCCGTCGTCAGTGAGCTGCTGGCGCGCCTGGAAGAGGCCGAAGAGCTTTACGCCAGGCGCGAGCTGGACAAGGCGCGTGAAATGCTGCTCGCGTTGATCCGGGAGACTGGCGAGC
>JBMFPL010000493.1:0-2564 GCA_049969115.1 Bryobacteraceae bacterium
GGCCGGGTAACACCTCGACCCGGATCCGGCCTTGTCCGTAACGCTCGGCCGCCAGACGGAACTCGCGCAGCTTGCCCGGGTTGGTGGTCGCGCAGTAGACGGTCACGGCAGCTTCACCAGCCCGCGCTGGATTTCGATCAGTTGCGCGATGCCCCGCCGGGCCATCTCCAGCAGCGCGTGGAACTGCTCGTCGGTGAACGGAGTCTGCTCGGCCGTAGCCTGGATTTCGACGAACTGGCCGGCGCCGGTCATGACCACGTTCATGTCCACCTGCGCACGGGAGTCCTCCTCGTAAGTGAGATCGATGAGGGCCTCGCCGTCCACGAGGCCGACGCTGACGGCGGCCACGTAGTCACGGATCGGCTGCGATTTCACCACCCCGAAGCTGACCAGTTGCCCGATGGCCTGGGTCAGCGCGACGAAGGCGCCGGTGATGGCGGCGGCGCGCGTGCCGCCGTCGGCCTGGATCACGTCGCAGTCCAGGATGATAGTGCGCTCCCCGAGCGCCTCCAGATCCACCACCGCCCGCAGCGAGCGTCCGATCAGCCGCTGGATCTCCTGCGTGCGACCCGAAGGACGGCCGCGAGTGATCTCGCGCGGCGTCCGCGTCACCGTGGCGCGGGGCAGCAACGAATACTCGGCCGTGATCCAGCCCTTGCCCGAGCCGCGCAAAAACTGGGGGACCGTCTCGTCGAGCGAGGCCGCGCACAACACCCGCGTATTGCCCATTTCGATGAGCACCGAGCCTTCGGCGGTCAGCAAGTAGCCCGGCATCATGCGCACGGGACGCAACTGGTCGGCGGCGCGTTGATCGGCTCGCAGCATTCAGGCTCCCCTCAGGATGGCGTAAAGCAGCAAAAAGAACAGGGCCATGCCCGCGATCAGTAGCACGATGCAGGGGATGGCGGCGCGCAGGCTGCTGGCATCCTTTTTCTTCTTGTCGCTTCGAGCCGGTTTGTACCTAACCATGGCCAGATCGAGGGATCAGTATCAGAATACGCCGGCCGCGAGGCCGCGGCGCGCAGCTGCTTTCCACCAGGCGGCCGCGCGGTGGAAGAACTCACGCAAGGCTTCCAGCGAGCGCGGCTCCAGATCGTCCAGCAGCAGGGCGACGACCGGACGGCCGCGCCGGGCCAGAGCGATCTGGGTGGCCAGGAACTGGGCCATGTGGTAGTCTGCCGTGTAGCCGGCCGCGGGCAGCTCCTCGGGCCGAAGGGTGGCCAGGACAGTGGAAAAGCAGCCGCCATGCCCGATGATCATCTCGTGATAGGAGTGGTTCATGGCCGGGCCCTCGTAGACGTCCACTGGCATGAGCAGCTTCGAGCGGAACAACTCTTCGGCCGCCTGTTTGAGGACGCGCAGGGCAGCCACGCCCTGCGGCCAGTAACGGGTGTCGCCGAAGAAGGTCAGCTCGGCGTAGCGCGCGCGGCCTGCGGCCACCTCCCGCTGGAGCAATTGCGCGTAAAGCTCCGGGGCCGGGCCGGCAGGTGCATCGCCGCCTCCCAGCAAGTGGTAGCAGAACGTGACCGGGCCGAAACGCGCACGCCGCGGCGTCTCCATCATCTGCCGCCATGCCGCCGTGCGCCGGATGCCGCCGGCCTGTTGCGCTTCGCGGTAGATCTCCGCAGCCACCGCCTTGTAGAGCTCGACGGCGGGCTGGGTGACGAAGTTCATCTCGCGCAGGTACGCCACCCCGAAGACCGTGTAGTGGATGAACTGCATGTAGGTGGATAGCGGCGCGCCCCGCTCGAAGGCCAGCACAGCGGTCGGGTAACCCGCGGCTTTCAGGCGCGTGATCTTGGGGGCCTCCGGGTGTTGCTCGCCGCGCACCTGTACGGCCAGGAAGACGCGGTCCTGGCGCGGGTCTTTGGGCGAGCGGTAATTGGCCAGTTTGGGCCGCTCGCCGATGATCACCTTGAGGCCGAGCTGCTCACTCTTGCCCAGGCTCTCTTCGAAATCCTGCTTGGTCCAGACGCCAGCCCCCTTCCAGCAACGGGGCAGCAGCAGCGTGAGCTTGTCGCGGCCCGCTTCGCCTTGCGCATGGATGAACGAAGCCAGCCGCCACGCGGTCTGGATCTGCTCTTCGTCGAGCACGGCGCCCGTCATCCAGGCCCGCAGGTCAACACCCGCCAGGGCCAGCGGGTAAAGACTGCCGCGGGTCAGCGGGCCGCTGTGGCGGCCTGCGGTGGTGTTGGCGTTGTCTGGCTGCAACTCGACGCGGCGGTAGTCGCGCGGGCGGGCAAACTGGTCCAGCACCGAGCCAGGCAGCGTCATGTAGAGGAAATTGGCCTGGCTGGGAACGCGGTGCCTCTCGTACAGCCTGGTGAGCTTCTCCAGGTTGACCACGGGCTCGTAGGAAGTCATGCCCATGGCCATGCCCACCACGAGCGAGCGGCGCAGGATGTCGGGCAACGGCCGGTCGTCGCGCCGGCTGATATGCTCCAGGATCCACTTGAGCTTGGCGGGATCCGTGGAGTCCACCACATAGCAGCGGATGCCGCGGCTCAGCAGCCCGCTGGCCTGGTACATGGACTTGTCCTCTGCCGATCCGCCCATGCCGCACC
>JBMFPL010000494.1:0-2559 GCA_049969115.1 Bryobacteraceae bacterium
GCGGTCGCTGTGCCGTGGGTTCTGCCCGGGTCTCGACGCACGGCCCCATCCCGACGTTCGCGGGCGACATCAGCGGCAGGCTGGCACGAATCGCCGGCATCCTCGAGCCAGGCAAAGCGAGCTGCGGTTCCCGGACCGCCAAGTGCTTCGGGCTGCGCGGCGCCGGCTCCGGCCCGAGTGGCCGGGGCGCAGGGAGCGCAGGCGCAACCGGCGGCTGCGCTTGCAAGGCCACCCGCAGCACCGGCGTCGGGTTGACAGGCAAGGCGCGGCAGGTGACGCCCAGCGGCATCGCCTGATGCCCGGCGCGGACTGTCCCAAGCCGGGCGGCCTCAGGCATGGGGATCGCCTTGGCTGACGCGCACCCGAGGCCGGTCGCGGCCGCTGACCAGGCAGTCATCGGGACCTGTATGGCCGGGGGCGCAAACTCGAAATCAGCCGCCCTCGCTCGGGCCCGCGATCCCTCAATGAGCGCTGCCGCGAGCGGCCACGGCCCTGCTTGTGTCAGAGGCCCGGGAGAGCCAGAAAGCTTCCTGCGATCGGGAAGGGCCATGCGAGCGCGGAAGCGTGGGCTGGAAACGGCAGTGGCCTGTGCAGCCACGTACTTACCGCCGGGCGGCTCAACCGTAACGAAGGCGGCGGCCGGCGGTACCGGCGGCTGCGGGGCCGGGCTGACCACCTGCTGCGGAGAAACGCCGACCGACGGTTGCCGTTCCGGTTCCGCCTGCGCCTGGGTTTCCAGCGCTGGCTTGCGAGGGAGCGGCGAAGCTTCGACCAGCCGCTGTAAAGCGAGTTTGGCCAGTTCGTGGTAGCGTTGCCGGTGCTCGTCGCAGCAAAAGTCAGGATCCGTCAGTTTGCGAATGACAGATACCGGCTTGCCGCAGTAAAAGCAGGGCATGGAACCACACGCCGCCCTTTGGTCAATTATAAGAGGAGCACAGTAGGTTTTCCAGCAGCAATTTCTCCGGTGCGCGGCTACCCACCGGCCTGAATGCCGAATAAGTCGAATTTTCTGCCCCGCTCCGCTGCCAGGGAAGGAACGGCTCGCCCTGCGGGAAGCCGCCCCGGCCAACGCGACAAGAGCACCCTCAGGTGTGCCCGGCTAGCGCAGCGTCCGCAGCAGGCTTGCCAGGTAACGGAAAGCCTGGCGCGCGAGGGTTTCCCCACCCGGAGCAAAATCGAAAAGATCGACCGAAAGCCAGCCGCGGTAATCGATGCGCCGCAAGGCCAGCAGGAATTCGCAGAAAGGGTAGTTGCCGAGGCCCGGCGCCCTGCCGTCGTATTCGTTCAAATGGACGTGCCGAATCCAGCGCGCATAGCGTTCGACGAGGACTGCGGGCGACTCCTTCTCCCCGGCTGTGTTGTGGGTTCGAACATAGCGCTGACTGCGGGACTCGCGATCTGTTGAGCGATAGCCACGGCTTCGGCGAGCGTGTTGACCAGGTTACAGAGGTGGGGCGCCAGCGGCTCCAGCAAAACGGTCACCCCTGCTTTTTCGGCTTCCGGCGCCAGCGACACCAAGCCGTCGCGCAGCCGCCGAATGGCGTCGGAGACGGACGCGCCCACCACCGCGCTGCGTTGCTTGCCGCTGCGCAGAGCCAGCACGGATCCGGGAGCGATGTCTGCGGCGAGATGGACCAGCCGCGCCAGATACTCCCAGATACTCCCAGCTCCGCGCGCGCAGGCCTGCATCGGGCGTGGTCAGGTGCAGGCCGGACGGGCTCGCCAGCACGCCGTGGAAGGCCGGGCAGGCGAGCCCCTCGGAATCGAGGATCGTGCGGATCTCCTGGCGACGCGCCGGCGATAAGGCGGCAGGGTCCGCATCAAGGTGCGAAGGCTGAATCTCGATCCGCGCGTAGCCAGTGAGGCGCACCAGCCGGCAGGCGGCGGCGAAGTTGTGCGGGCGAAGGTCTCGCTGCAAATGGCCAGCCGGGCGAGGCTGGGCTTGCCCAGCGCCAGAGTGGCAGCCAGAAAGTTCCGGCGCGTCATGTCCCCTGCCCGCCCTCCGTCAAACCGAATAGCTCCTCGGCGTTGCGGCGGTAAATGCGTTCCAAATCGGGAGCGGGAAATTGCTGGCCTTCGATCTGAGCGGCGATAAGCTGCGGATCCACCCAAGGATGGTCAGTAGCGTAAAGTAATTTGCCCGGCCCGGCGAAGTGCCAGACGTAGCGGATGGCGAGGCCCAACGGGTTCACGGCGTCGAACCAGACCCGTTTCAGGTAGCTGCTGGGGGCTTCGCGGATGTGCCTGCCGCCGCGCTTGAGCACCGTGACTTGGTGATCCACACGGCCGATCAGGTAAGGCAGAGCGCCGCCGGTGTGGGGGCAAACCAATTTCAGCCGCGGATGTTTCTCCAGCAGGCCCGCCAGGATGACGCGGCAGAGGGCGATGGTGGTGTCGAACATGAGGCCCAGCCCCGCGGTCATTTCGTAGCCTTGCGTGGCCTCGTAGGTAACCGGGCAGGCCGGGTGGAGCAGAACGGGGAGGTTGCGGCGCTCGGCCTGCTCGAACACCGCGCGGAAAGGTTCCTCGTCGGGGAAGCGCCCGTTGAGGTTCGAGTAG
>JBMFPL010000495.1:0-2550 GCA_049969115.1 Bryobacteraceae bacterium
GCCGCGCGCGGTGACGAACAGGTAGGGGCTGGAGCGCTGCTTGAGCAACTGCGGCCGCCCCCGTTCCAGATACGCCTGCAACGCCTCCAGCGCCGGCCGCCCCACGGGCACCAGTCGTTGCTTGTTCCCTTTGCCGGTGACTCGCACCACCCCCAACTCATGATTCACGTCGGATAATTGCAGTTGACACAACTCGGACACCCGCAAGCCCGAGGCGTACAGCAGATGGAGCATGGCCCGGTCCCTCAGTCGTTGGGGGGTGTCGGCTTGCGGGGCTTCCAGCAGCACGTCCATCTGCTCGGCGGAAAGGCAGTGAGGTAGTTTCTGCCAGGCCCTCGGCGGCTTGAGCCCCTCGCTGGGATCCTTCTCCAGCACCCCCTCCCTGAGCAGGTAAGCGAAGAAGCCCCGCAGCGTGCTCAGGCGCCGGGCGATGGAACGGCTGTCCAGCCCCCTGGAACGAAGCCAGTCCAGGTGCCGCGCCACCAGGACGGCGTCGAGCGCGGCGCCGGATCCCTGGGCCTTGCAATAACCCGCGAATACCTCCAGATCGGCGCGGTACGCCTGTATCGTATTGAAAGCCAAGCCCTTCTCGATCTGGCAGAAGTCCAAGTACCCTTGGATCCACGCCGTCAGTCGCGCCGGATCTGGCATCGTGCCAATCATACAATACTTGGAAAAATGTTTCTACTGATTTTGTGCGTGGCCTAAGTCCTGCCCCGGCGGCTGGCGCTCAGACTCGACCCACGGCCTGGCGAAGGGTGCGAAGCACCGCGCTACCCTCGGGCCGGGCATCGCGATGGTGGCAGGGCGCCACCCCGCCTTTCGCCTGCGAAGCCGGGCGTTGCTGACCCGTACACCTGGCCCTACGGTGGTGGACCTGGCAACCAGAACGAAAGGATCCGGGTCAGTGCTCCTGGCCGTGACCAGGACGGAGATCACGCGACGCCGTGCATCACCCAGGACCAGCGGCTTCTGCGTTCGCCCTCGCGTCGGAGTCTCCTGGCCAGAGGAGCTGGACAGGCGCAACGCCGATGGCGTGCGCCTGCGCTGCGGAAGCCTACCTCGCGCTGTGCTCACGGTTTTCCTGGCGCCGCCCCGAGTTCCCGCGAAAGCGGGCAACGAGCGGGGCGCGAGCCCTGGAATTAGCGTCGCGAGACAATGGGGGCTCGGCAGGGACGGTCTGGTTGCGTCCCAGAGCAGGGTTTGCTTGCCAAAGCCGCGGCCCGCGCGCGCCACCTGCCCCCGCAACCCCCCAGCGGGCACTCACCTTTGCCCGTTTTCCGGAAACTGAACGTCACGCCGACGATCGCCTCTCGCATGTAGATCGGTCCATAGAAATAGCTCGAATCCCGCAAGCGGCCACGGTCCAGGTCGGGCTGGAAGTCGTCCAGGAGGTTAGCCGCTCGCAGGTAAGTACGCATCTTCACCCGGTCGTTCTTGCCCAGGTTGAAGGTGTGGTCCACGACAACGTCCAAAACCGTGAAGGTCTTGGTGGTTTCCGGGCGGTCTGCGGAAATGTAGCCCGCGTAGTGGGGAACGCGCATGGATCCGGTGACGTCCAGGGTGGCGAGCACCGTGAAGCCTTTGGGCAAGGCGAGGTCGGCCGCCGCGAAGCCGTAGCGTTCCGGCGTACGCAGATAACGACGGCTGCCAAACTGGGGCTCAGGCTGATCCTAGCGCGCGCGTTCGAAGCTGGCGCCGCCGCGCAGGCCGAATCGCGGTCGCAACCGCCAGTTCAGATCCAGCTCCACTGCAGTGACCCGTGATCCCGGGCCGTTGACCCTGTGGAGCTTCCTGTACTCTCCGCCCTCGACGGGCACTTCTTCGAACACGTGGACGTCGCGCAAGCGGGTGGAGAAGAACGTCACGCCGGCCTGCAACGGCATGGAAGCGAGCGTGCCGACATAATCCAGGGAAGAGGTCAGGCTCACGGCTTTTTCTTCCTTCAGCCTCGGCGCATTTTCCAGCACGAAACCTTCGCCACTGCGGCCACGTGCAAATCCTCTTCGAAGATGACCGGTGCCCGGAAGCCTGTGGAGACGCCGAACCGCCGGCGCCACTTGTCCCCCAGGCCCACACGCACATGGGCGCGCCGGCTGACGACCCAATGATCGAGCCTGTTGGCGCGGTCGGCGCGCGCCAGCCACCAGAACGGCGCCGTGCCCCAGGCGGTACTCATCTTGCAAGTAAATCCCCTTATCGCGGAAGACCCGAGCGAAAAAGCGATCGTACGCCACGATGTGATCGCGCACTTCTTCGCGCTGGAACTGCCAGCCCGGCAGAAAAGTATGCGGGCCCGCCTGGTGTCCAAGTTGCCCATCGGTCACCAGCACCTGGTTACCGGTGCGCCCGTAAGCGTCGGGATCGAAGTTAGCGCCGTAGAAGGTGTACCGTCCCAGCTAGCTGAGACCGGTGGCCAGCGCGTAATAAGTGGACGCCGATAGGGTGTGGTTCCAGCGCAGCAACCCGGAGTACCGCGTGGAGTCGGCCATCTCCGTGATATATGTTTGCTCGGGCTTGAGATCGAGGTGATCGCCGCCGCGTCGGAAC
>JBMFPL010000496.1:0-2507 GCA_049969115.1 Bryobacteraceae bacterium
CCAGATCGTCGCCGGTGGAAAACGCCCGCTCCAAGCTCGCTCCGATGAGACGAATCCCTTCCAGCGCGTATAAATCCACCGCGGGATGAGCGACGCGATTGGCGTAGCATTCGATGCAATGGGTGAGCGCATCCATGCCGCTGGAGGCAGTAACCGCCGGCGGCATGCCCCTGGCGAGCAGCGGATCCATGTAGGCGGCATCGGGGACCAGGTGCGGGCTGATGACGACTTTCTTCAACCGGTCCGAAGTATCGAGCAGGATAGCATTGGGAGAGACTTCGCTGCCCGTGCCTGAGGTGGTGGGAAGGCAGGCCAGGAACGCGCTCCGAGCGGCCAAGCGGCCGATGCCCAACACTTCGCTGATTTGCTGGGCGCCATCCGCGAGCGCGGCCGCCAGCTTGGCTACATCGAGCACGCTGCCGCCGCCCAATCCCACCACCGCCTGCGGGCGCAGCGCACGGGCTTCGGCCAGCAACGCTTCGAACATCGCGAACGTGGGCTCGCGGTCAATGCGGTCGTAGATCACGGATCCGGGCACCTCGGCGAAGGCTTGGGCCACGGAGGCCAGCGGCGGGGCGGTGACGATCAGGATCCGCCGAAAGCCGCCCGCTGCCAGGTAGCGCTTGCATTCCTCCAGGGCGCCGCACCCCAGCACGAGTTTGCGCGGTTGCAGCAGCGTGACCGTTGTCATCGGCTGTTCTCCTCAACGTTTCTGGAATTGCATGGCATAGAGCTGCGCGCCGCGCAGGCGAAAGACGAGCTGCACCACGCTCCCGGCCAGCTCGGAAACGTCGGTTCCTTTCTTCAGCCACTCGACTTCGGTTTCCAAGAAGTCGCCGTTGATGTACACGCACTCGTCCACCGAGTAGCCCGGGATGGGCGCGCCACTGGCGTCGAGAAAACCTACCTGGGCGTAGCCCACCGCGCCGGTGTCGATGTTGACAACGAGCCGGTTGCCCTCGAAAATCAAGGGGCGGGTGACCAGCCAGCCGCCCGTGTAATCCCCTTCAGCGGCGACGAAGCCGTCCCCGCGCTGCACCAAACGCCACAGGGGCGAGGGAGCGCCCTTGACCCAGGCAGAGTGGTACCCGATGCCGTTGCCCGCGTGCCCGCCCACGTACTGCCAGATCTCGTTGCCCCGCCGCACCATCCCGTGGGTCATGAAAAGCATGTGGA
Source organism: Bryobacteraceae bacterium (assembly GCA_049969115.1). GTDB lineage: Bacteria > Acidobacteriota > Terriglobia > Bryobacterales > Bryobacteraceae > DTHT01. The sequence goes on from JBMFPL010000496.1 coordinate 1,177, forward strand.
TGCGGTTGGAGCCATCGAAGCCTATGGGAACGTAAGCCGGCCGCGGGTAGCGCTTCCAATCCAAGCCGTCGCGGCTGCCCGCCAATTGTACTTCCACCACGCCTGAGCCACGCTTGCGCTCCTGGCGACCCAGAATCTGACGAGTGACGGGTCCGTCCTCGTCGTAGTAAAAATACACCGCGGGAAAGGCCAGATAAGCGTCAGGCGCCCAAGGGTACTTCACCACCTTGCTCACGTAGATGTCGGTTCCGGGAGGATCCAGCCGCTCGTCGGGCCCGAACACCGTGGGCAACTCGATGCCCAGCCCAGGGGGCGCCAGTGGCCCGTTGTCCAGCCACCAGGGATCCAGCACGAAGGATTTGATCCGCTGGCGCAGCGCCTCCTGGCGCGTTCTCTCAGGCGTGACGATTTCATACGGCCAGGGTTCCATCAGATCCTTGGTTTCGCTGAGCAGGTAGCGGCGCTCGGTGGCTCCTGCGCGCGTGGCGCCGTAATCGGAGCGGTGATGGCCCAGGTGGAGCTGCCGCTGGTCGTCGTAGTAGACGATGGACTGCGAACCGGCGGCGAAGGGCAACGCCGCGGTTTCGTGCCGGCGAAACGACCAACTGTCAGCCGAGCAGAAAATGAACATCGAGCGGCGGCGGATTCCGCTGAAGTACTTCCAACGGCAATCGGGCGGCGCGTTGGGATCCAGGAACACGTTGCCCAGGCCAACAGGCTCGGTCAATACGATGTTGCGCTCGCCCCGGAACTCGCGTCCCAGGTCGGGTTTTCCCCAGCGGACGCCGTCGCGCGAGGTGATGACGGCGAGGCTGTCCTGAGGGCCGCGGTAGTAAATGCGCAGCAGTCCCTGCTCGTCTTCGACCAGCGAGAGGTGACCGCGCAGATCGTCGGCCACTTTCTCGGCCCAGCGCGGCGGGTTGGGCACGAAACGCACGCCCCGGCGGTGCTCCACCAGCGCGTCGTCCAGGAACATGTGTTTGCGAGAACCCAGGCGCACAGGCCCGGTGCGGGGCGCCGCCCGGCCGAAAAGCAGCGGCGGTCTCGCTTGGAGCCGCAGCGCCGGGCGGTCACTCGAAGGACGGCGGGAAAAGCTGGCCGGGGGCTGGAAATTGGCGCGGTAGATCTGGGCAGCCGAAAAGCGCAGCTCGTCCAGGCGCCCCGGGAGCGGTCGCTCGAAGCGTCCATCCCTTCCCAGGCTGAAGTACGCTTCCTCGCCCCGGTTCAGCGCGCGCAGGGGAACGGGGCTGGGCAACCGCTGCAAGACGCCATCCACGTAGTGACGCAACTGCCCGCGGGCGGCGTCGTAGACGAAAGCCAGATGGCGCCAG
>JBMFPL010000497.1:0-2474 GCA_049969115.1 Bryobacteraceae bacterium
GGCCTTAAGCGCCCGCCGATCCCGCAGTGCGCGCGTGAGCGGCGGAAGCAGCCTGGTAAGCGTCCACCACCTCCCGCGTGGGTCCCTCGCGCACCACTCGCCCGCCCTCCAGCCAGATTGCTCGCCGGCACAAGCGCTTGAGGATCTCGCCCGCGTGCGAGACACACACGAAGGTGCATCCCTTGTCGCGCAGTTCGGCGATCTTCTCGAAGCAAGCTGCCTGGAAGCTCTGGTCGCCTACGGCCAGGATTTCGTCGAACAGCATCAGTTCTGCCTCGACGTGAATGGCGACCGAGAACGCCAGCCGCAGGATCATTCCCGCCGAGTAAGTGCGCAGCGGTTCGTCGAGAAACTCGCCGATGCCGGAAAACTCCACGATCTCGTCGAATCGCCGGTTCAGCTCGCCGCGGCTCAAGCCCAGCAGGGAAGCATAGACCACCAAATTTTCACGGCCGGTCAGATCGGGATGAAAGCCGGAGCCAAGTTCCAGCAGGCCGGCCACGCGGCCTCGCACCTCGATTTCGCCCTCGTCCGGGAACGTGAGGCCCGCGATCATGCTGAGCAGGGTGCTCTTGCCCGCCCCGTTCGGACCTACCACCGCCAGGCTGCCGCCTTTTTCGACCACAAAAGAAACGTCGCGCAACGCGTAAAAAGGTTCTCTGGGGCTGCGCCGCCATTTCTCCATCAGATAACGATGGAAAAATCGCCGGGTATGATGACGGTAATAGATCTTGGAAACGTGCCGAAACTCGATGACCGGCGACATCTTACAAGTAGTCGGCGAACCTCTGCTTGGAACGCCGGAAAATCAACCAGCCCAGCACGACAGCCAGGGTGGAAACAAAAGCCAGCTTCCATAGCAGCGAAATCGGCGGCTGCCGGTTCTCCAGCAAAACCAGCCGGCAGGCCATGACCACCGCAGCCACGGGATTGAACTGGTAGACAGCCTTGTACTGCTCGGGAATGATGGCGAACGAGTAAAAAATGGGCACCAGCCAAAAAAGCACGGTGTTGATGGACTCCACCACGTAGCGCACGTCGCGGAAGAAAACGTCCATGGCGGAGGAAGCCAGCGAGAGGCCGCAAACGAAAACCACCTCGAGCCCGAAAATGAACGGCAACCAGAGCCAGTTGCGGTTGAGCCCGTAGCCGGCGCCAAGCACGAACGCCAGCAACAGGGCAATCTGGATCAGGAAATGAATCCCGTTGGCCAGCACGACCGAGACCGGCACCACCTCGCGCGGCAGCCTCACTCTCTTGACCAGGGACGCGTTATTGAGAAGCGAAGTCGTGCCGCTCACCCACGCCACGGCAAAGAAGTTGTACGGGACCAGCCCGCAAAGCACAAAAACCCCAAAATTGCGGGTGAACGGATTGGGGAAAATCTTGGTGAAAATGAAAGTCAGCACGCCCATCATCACCAGGGGATTGAGCAGCGACCAGAAGATCCCCAGCGACATGTTACGATAGCGGATCTTGAAATCCCGGACGATCAGGTTCCGCATCAGGAAACTGTACCGAAAAACCTGCATGGCGATGACGTTTCCCGTCTTCAGCCGAACCCGCTTAGTGTAGCACACCCGCTCGCGCCCGCTCTTGACCTGGCCTTCCGGCGACGTAAGATACTGGCGGGGGAAGTCGTCATGAACCGCAGGAGTTTCCTCGGCACCGGAACGCTGGCCGCCATGGCCGCGCCGGCACTGCCTTTCCAGCGCGAAAAGAGCCGCCTCAAGATCACTGGCGTGCGGCTGGTCCGGACCCGCCCTCGCCGGCCGCTTCCAACCTACCAACCCGCGCCCGGATCGTGGTCCACGCAGGGCGTCGAAGTAGCGAGCCCGATGTCCATTTACCCGAGATACAAGGGTCGCCGGTCGCTGTACTTCCCTGGCCCCGGGAAACTCGACAGCTTCACCGTGGAAATCTCCACCGACAAGGGGGTGAAAGGCTACGGGCAGGGAGGCCCCGGAGGCGGCCCCGTCGTCGAGGGCCACCTGGCCAAGCTGCTCATCGGCGAAGACCCCTTCGATCTGGAGAAGCTCTGGGATATCATGTGGCGGGCCACCATGCATTACGGGCGCATGGGCGTCGCCATCAACGCCATCAGCGGCGTGGACCTGGCGCTTTGGGACCTCATCGGCAAGGCGGTGGGAGAGCCTGTCTACCGGGTGCTGGGCGGCGCTACCAAGGAACGGATCCCGGCCTACTGCACCGGCAACGACATCGAGCAACACGTCGAGTTCGGCTTCCGGCACCTGAAGCTGGCCATGCCTCACGGTCCCGCCGACGGGCACGCGGGAATGCAAAAGAACCTCGAGTTGATCCGCCGCGCGCGCCAGGCGCTGGGCGAGGACGGCGACATCATGCTCGATTGCTGGATGGCCTGGACCGAGGACTATACGCGGGAGATGGCCGAACTGGCCGCGCCTTACCGCGTCTACTGGATGGAAGAGTGCCTGCCGCCCCATGACTACGAG
>JBMFPL010000498.1:0-2470 GCA_049969115.1 Bryobacteraceae bacterium
AAGTGGATCCCCATGAATCCCCAGGGTCCACAGAAACTTCTCGCGGTCAGCATTGGCCGGCAGCAGGCTCCCCAGAATCGCTGCCCGGCTGGCCACCAGCGGACGCCGCGCAAACCAGACGTGGAGATAGTACGTCGGCGGGAGCGCCGTCATCGAGCGCCGCTCGCGGATGCACTCCTCGCTGAGCGCCGCTATCGGCAGCCACTCCTCAATCAACCGGCGGTCGGCCATTCATTCTCCTTCAATGCGACGTCAGCAACATGCGCAGCGCCGCCAGCACGCGGCGCGGATTCGGCCGGTGCATGGCCATGCTCATCCAGTAGCCGGCTTCTTCCTTGCCCATCGCCTCCACGCCTTCGGCCACCTCGCGGATACGGTCGGTATTCTTCATCGGGGCCAGCACGCGGAACAGCAGGCCCAGGTGCAGAGCCGTTTCCTCATCGAGCGGCCACTTGCACGCCTTGCCCGGCTTGAGCGCCCCCAACTGGATCTTTTCCCGGAGCAGCCGCTTCAGCACGCGCATCTCAACCAGGCGCAGCGCGGCGCCCTGAAGCGTGCCGACGTGTTCTGCCTCCTTGAGACGCGGCGTCGCCGGCGAGGGCAACTGGTAAATGGACAGGCTCCAGTTCATCGAGCTGGCAACCTTCAGGCGCAGCTCATAGGCGGGTTTGGGCGAGTAGACCTTGGCGGCGGATCCTCTCATCGATGCAACTCCCTCAGGCGGCGGGTCCGGCTTGCGCCTCCACGAACGCCTCCCCGCCACCATAGCGCGTAATCTCTTTGGCGAAGCGCTCCGGAGCGTCGCCATCCAGGCGCAGCGCCGGTTCAAAGGCCACCGTATAAGTGGCCGTGAAGTCGCTTTCGTTGGCCGCGCGCAGTTGCGGATCCAGGAATCCCTTGGTTGCGTTGGCCTTCTCCACCGCGCCGGTGTAGGAGACCTGCAATTTCTCGATGCCATCGGCGGCGAGCGTGGCCTCAATCTGCACGGTGACCTTGCCTGCGGCGACGGTGGCCATCGCCTGGTGTACTTTCCAGGCGGCGCCCGCATCGAACATCCGAATGACGAGCCGTTGAATGGTGGCGCACTTGGCCTTGCGCGCCTTCTCCCACAGGTCGCTGAGCGCGGTGGCGAGTGGCCCTTCTGCGGTGAAGTCGGTGGAAAGCGGCGGAGTGGGTGGTTTGGGCGTCAGGTCCACCGGGGTAATCGTTCCCCCTTCGCGCACGGCAACCATAACCGTGGCCTGCTGGCGCGCACCGCGGCTGTCGGTGACTTCAATCTGATACGTGGTGGTCGCTTCCGGGCTCACCTTCGCCGAGCGCTGGGTTTCGCTGGTGGCTGTGGCATTCAGGCGCGGGTCGCTCGATGTGTAGGTGTAAGGAGGCACGCCGCCCGTGACCGTGGCCGTAATCTCGGCCGATTGCCCCTTGCCGATGGTGGTGGGGTTGGCGAGGAAGCTGAGACGCAGCGGCTCGGCGCGCGGCCAGAGCTTCTTGGCCCTGGCGTCCTCCATGGTGTGAAGGAAAGTGTTGTCGGAGATCTGGATGACAGGGCTGGGGTCGCCCGGCCCCCAAACCTGGTTGCCCTCCCGGTAGATGAAGCGCCCCTCCTGGATGCCCCTGCGGATGCATTCAAGCAGCGGCGTGTCATGCAGCAGAATGGAGAGCTTGGGCGCTTTGCGGTATTCGAGGCGCAGTTGCTGGAGCGTCATCTCGCCGCGGCCCGCCAGGCCGGTTTCCTTGGCCACGAAAGCGGGCGAATCCGGCGCGTCGCGCGCCGTGAGCAGCTTCTTCTGTTCGTAGAGGACGCGCTCGACGTGCATTTGGCCGTTGCCAGGGTTGTCCGGGTTGGTCAGTTCGAGAATCGTGTGCCCGAGCGGGAGCGTGGTCCCTGCCATCGGCGAGGCCGAAGGATAGAAGACGTGCCGGTAGCATTGGAGAATCGCCTGGGCGATCTTCAGGTCGAGTTCGTGGTACTCGGCGTTCACCCTCTGGATCTGGTAGTCGGCCAGCTCCTGCTGGTTTGACGGCTTGCGCAGTTCGCCCAGCGCGAGCTTGCGGCGGGCCAGCGTTTTCATGTTGGCGATGCCGTTTTCGGCCGCCGCCACGAAGACCAGGTTGTTCTTGAGTTCGCGGTGGTTGCGCTCGGCGCCCTTGAACTGAAAGATGTCCTCAAGTTCGGCGGGCGGCTGGCGCAGGTCTGCCGGGATCGCCGTGGACTCGTAGTTGAGAATCACCAGCAACGGGCGGGGGTCAGCCAGGTCGTCAGGAACCTCCCAGGGTCCGGCGGGAAACAGAACGGCGTTGAATTCGCCGCGCGGCAGGTTGAACAGCTTGTCGATCCGGTCTCGTAGGTAGGCGCGGACCTCGCCAGCGTCGACGTCGCGCATATAGCGGCCGATCACCTGGTTCAAGTTGGCTTCGGCCATGAAGCGCAGAGGCGCGCCCGGGCGGTCGTCCAGATACAGCGCCT
>JBMFPL010000499.1:0-2470 GCA_049969115.1 Bryobacteraceae bacterium
TCTTCTCGCCGCGGAAATGAGCGGCGATGGTGGCGCGGACGCGGACGCCCGCCAGCTCGTCGCCCGTGAGCAACGTTCCTGGCGCGGGCGAGAAAGCGAGCACGCGATCCAGCTCGATCTCAGCGCCCACCTCGCCCGGGATTCGCTCGACCTCGACGGTCTGGCCGGGGGCGACGCGATACTGCTTGCCACCGGTTTCGATCACGGCATACATGGTGCTGTGTCCTCTGGAAGAATTCGGATCGGGCCGTCTGGCGGCCGGGTTCCGCCCGGGAGGAGTCAGGGTGCCCGCGGCCCTTCGGTCCTAAGTCTTCATCTTACAACAGGACCGGAATGGCCCGCGCGGTCGCCCACTGCAAGTGCCCGCGCGCCGGACAGCGCGCAATTGCGAGGGGGGCCCGAAACGCCCCGCTGTCACCCTCGGCCCGCGGTGCGCATCGGTCAAAATAGAAGGCAGCACAGCCATGCCCTTGTACGAGTATCAGTGCGCGGAGTGCGGCGAGGTTTTCGAGCTGCTGAGGCGTGCCGACGAGGCGGACGAGCCCGCCGAGTGCCCGCGCTGTGGGAGCGAGCACACCCAGCGGCAGCTCTCGCTGTTCAGTTCATCGGCGCGCGGCTGCTCGGCTTCGCCGGGCCGGGGATTCACTTGAGGCTAAGCCTAAAGCGCGGCGGTCGGCCGCGCCGGCATGATCGAGGCCCGGTTCAGTAAAGGGGGCGTCCCCGAGTGGCTGCGGGCGTCTTCCCGAAAGCCTCCAGCAACGGCCGCGCCCCGGCAGCCATGAGCGACAGCTCGGACGGCGCCTGAAAGAAGAGGAATCCCTGTTTGACGAATTCGGCGACTTGGGCAGCGTTTCCCGCCGGGCGCCCGAGCGGGATATTGTGCTTGCGCGCAGCGGCCGCCACGCGCGCCACCGCTTCCCGGTGCGCCGGGTCGTCCTGCCGCCCCCGCAAGCCGAGCGAGAAGGACAAGTCCGAGGTGCCGATGAAAATCACGTCGATGCCCGGCACCGCGGCGATTTCCTCGATGCGTTCCACCGCTTCCTTCTGCTCGATGATGATCACCACCATCGCGTTGCGATCGGCGAAGTCCTGGTAAGCGTCCGCGACAGGCCAGCGCAATCCTGCCAGCCCGGGCCCGAAACCGCGCTTGCCGAGGGGAGGATACTTGCAGGCCTCCACCGCGCGCCGAGCGAGTTCGGGCGTGGAAGTGAAGGGGAAGATCACGCCCATAGCGCCGATGTCCAGGGCGCGCTTGGCGGTCCACAACTCGTTGACCGGGACGCGGATGAAGGGCACTGTGGGCGTGCCCCGCGTGGCGAGAATCATGGTGCGGGCCGTTTCCAGCGTGATGGCGCTGTGCTCCATCTCGATCCAGATGAAATCGAAACCCAAATTGGCGGCCTGCGCCGCCACGTCGGCACTGGGCGTGGTGATGGTGAGGCCGACGACGGGCTTGCCCTCGGCCAGTTGTTTACGCACTGGGTTCTCCCACTGCGCAGGCGGCTGGGCGGCGAGGGGGACCGCCGGCGGAAGGAGCCAGGCAAGCAGCGACAGAGCTCTCGATACGCGCATAATCTCCGCTAAGATAGCGCAAGGAGCAAGCCGATGGTGATCGTGCACGTCCACGTTCACGTCAAGCCGGAGTTCGTCGAGGCCTTCCGCCAGGCGACCATCGAGAACGCGCGCGAGAGCGTCAAGGAGCCGGGCGTAGCGCGCTTCGACGTGATCCAGCAGACCGACGACCCCACGCGCTTCATCCTGGTCGAGGTCTACCGCACGCCGGAAGCCCCGGCGCAGCACAAGGAGACCGCGCATTACCAGCGGTGGCGCGACACGGTGGCCGAGATGATGGCGGAGCCGCGTAGCAGCGTCAAGTTCACCAACGTCTTTCCACCGGACGAGGGCTGGTAAGGCGCAGCCATGCGGTTCGAATTCGCCACCGCGGCGCGGATCGTCTTCGGCTCGGGGACCGTCCAGCAGGTTGCCCCCGCTGCGCGAGGTTTCGGTGAGCGGGCGCTGCTGGTCACGGGCTGTCCCGAAGGGCTGGCCGCTGAGATCGAAGCCTGGCTGGCGGCCGCGGGCGTGCGCCCGGTGCGGCTGGAGGTGACCGGGGAACCCACCGTTGAGCTGGTGCGGCAGGGAACGGCGCTGGCGCGCGAAAGCGGCTCGCAGGTGGTGGTGGCCGTGGGCGGCGGCAGCGCCATTGACGCGGGCAAGGCGATCGCGGCGCTGGTGGCCAACGGCGGCGATCCCCTGGATTACCTTGAGGTGATCGGCGCCGGCCGGCCGCTACGCAAGCCCTCCATCCCGTGGATCGCGGTCCCGACGACGGCAGGAACCGGGGCCGAGGTGACTCGCAACGCCGTCATTGCCTCGCCGCAGCACCGCGTCAAAGCCAGCCTGCGCAGCCCCTTGATGCTGGCGCGGCTGGCGGTGGTGGACCCCGACCTGACACTGGGACTGCCGCCGG
>JBMFPL010000500.1:0-2464 GCA_049969115.1 Bryobacteraceae bacterium
GCGGCCCGGACAGCCCCGCCAGCCCGTAGCCGCGGTCCAGAAACGTGACCACGATCCAGGCGCGCCCCGCCGACGCCCTGTCCACGCGCGCCAGAAGCTGCGCCCTCCGGTACCAGTCCTTCACCGGCGCCAGGGCCGCCACCGCGCTCCCCCCCATCGGCACAATTTTCCACGCGGCATCCGGGCCGCTGTGGAGCGATATGCCGTCCGAGACGGGCGGCGGCCCCGCGTTCCATCGCGCCAGGTCCGCCGCGCCGAGAGAAAAGACAACACTGCACGCCAGCGCGATCCTTCGCATCGCTATAGTATGACGAAGCCGCACGCCTCGCCTACCAAAGCAGTTTCAGACCCAGCTGCATGGTCCGGTTGCCAAACGCGTTGGTCACCTTGCCGAACTGGCTGTTGGAAAGGTCCAGCGGCGGCAGGCTCCAGGTCTTGTGATTGAACAGATCGTAGGTCTCCCAGCGCAACTCCATCCGGAAACTTTCTTTGATGGTGATGCCACGGGTCAGCGCCATATTCTCACGAATGATCGGCCACGAGCGCGTAGCGCCGTTCAGTCGTGGCGCGTTGCCGAACGGGTCGGCGGCCGGGTTGGTGCGGCGTTGGAATGCCGAGCTGTCCAGCATCAGGCCCTTGTCCGGGTCGAACTCGCTGCCCGGCGTCGGCGCCCGCCAGCTATGCGTCTTCACATTGGGCCGCGGCGGGCCGCCAAACAGGAAATTCTGATACGCATTATCGACAACGCCCAGCGGATAGCCGCTGTTGGCAAAGGCGAACACGCTCAAGTTCCACTCGCCCAGCAGCCTGCGCCCGATCCCGGAGTTCAGGTACTTCCTGCCCTTGCCGAAGGGAAAATCATAGCTGGCTGTCAGCTTGAACTGGTGCGGGATGTCCAGCGCGCCATAGGACTTCTCCAACCTCCGGTTCCAATTGTTCTGCGAGACGCCGAAACCGACGCCCGCGCCCACGGCCACGCCGGGCAGGGCCATATCGGCATCGGTAAGCTGCTTGGACCAGACGTGGCTGGCGAGCAGGCTCAGGCCGTGGGAAAGCCGCTTGGTCACCTTGATGATCAGCGCATGGTAGGTGGAGTTCCCGTTGTACTGTTGCCAGCTCCCCGGGCCGAGCGAGGTGTACTGCGGGAACATGCGCAGCGCCTGACCGAGCGTGGCGTTGTTGCCCATCAGTCTGACGAATGACGGGAACGGCGGCTGGAAACCCAGCGCCACCACCGCAGGATCGTCGATCCGTTTGTTCAGCGTACTGCCCAAGTACGCATACTTGGGGTCCACTTGCATGTAGTTGACCCGGTTGCTGGCAAGGTAGGTGCCTTTGGTTCCGGTGTAGGTCAGATCCAGCACGAAGTTCGCCGGCAGGACGCGCGATACGGCCAGGTTCCAGGTCGTCGAAGTCGGCAAATGCTTGAGATCGTCGATGAAATACCACAAGGGGTAACTCGTGCCCGCATTGAAACCGGGGTCAATAAACGGCGCCGGCTTCCAGGCCGGCCAACCTTGGTCCCAATAGAAGGCGGGGGTGATGCCTGCGTCGGCAGAAGCCCACCTGGGCTGGGCGTAGAAGCCAAGGGCTCCGCCCATCATCTTGTAGTTGGAATAGAAGATGCCGAAGCCGGCCCGGACCACCGTGTTCCTGGCGAGCTGGTAGGCCAGGCCAGCCCGCGGCCCGTATCCTTTCTGGGTGTCGTAAAAGCTGCGCTTGTTCTCGCGGCCGGGCCCGAACCCAAGGAACCTCACGCCGCCTGGCCGCCCATCGGCGGCCGGATTCGGCAGCCCCGGGTCGAAGTAGCTGAGCTGGTCGTACTTGTCATAAAGCGGCGGGTTGACCTCCATGCGGAAGCCCAGGTTGGCAGTGAGTCTTGGCGCGATTTTCCAGTCGTCCTGCACGTAGAAGGCGTGGGACGGGTATCTAAGACCCTGGCTGTATGGCGTGGTGAAAAAGCCAACGTCCACCGCCCCGAGCATGAAGCTTGCGAACGAACTCCCCGAGTTGCCCGTGTTGTCCGCCGGGCGGGCGGTCTCCAGACGGTGGAAGCTGACCTGGCCCGCCATTTCGTTCGCGAAGCGCCGGTTCAGCTTGATGATCTGGAAGCTGTACCCGAACTTCATGCTGTGAGAGCCCTTGATCCAGGTCAGATCTTCGTCCACGCCATAGATGTTGTGGTATTCGTCGTAATCCTTGGTCGAATCCCAGCCGTAATAGTTGTCCGTGCCGAACAGCACGGAGATCATCGCGTTGTTGTAACCCGGATTGTTCTTTGGACCTCCGATCTTCTCGCCCCAGTTCTGTCCCTTGGGGTAGGCGGTGACGTCGTGCTCGGGATGGTACAGGCGGTGATACCCCAAGGTGATGTTGTTGATCAACGTGGGGCTGATCAGGTGCGTGTCGTTCAGCCGGTACACCTGGCCCCAGTACTGGCTGCCCTTTTGATACAAGCGCCCCG
>JBMFPL010000501.1:0-2464 GCA_049969115.1 Bryobacteraceae bacterium
CGTGGACCAGGTTGCGGATGTAGCTGCCGACGCCGAAGTCCCTCACCCGACGCGCGTCCAGCGCCACGGTCAGGGGCATTTTGCCCTCCCGCCCTGCCTCATCGGGTCGCCGCCAGCTTCCAGGCGTACAGCGGGAATCGCTCGACCAACTCGGTTACTCGCCGGCGCACCGCAGCCCGCACCTGCTCGCTGGTGGGCTGCTCGAGCACCTCGGCGATGAGCTCCGCCACCTCGCGCATTTCCGGCTCGCGGAAGCCGCGCGTGGTGACGGCCGGCGAGCCCAGCCGGATGCCGCTGGGATTGAGCGGCGGGTTGACGTCGAAGGGAATGGTGTTCTTGTTCACCGTGATGTGGGCCGCGTCCAGGGCCTGCTCGGCCTCGCGCCCGCGCAGCCCGCGCGAGAACACATCCACCAGCAAAAGGTGCGTGTCGGTGCCGCCCGAGACCACGCGGAAGCCGGCTTCCTTGAGGCCGTCGGCCAGCGCCCGCGCGTTGGCCAGCACCTGCTTCTGGTAAGCGACGAACTCGGGTGTCATCGCTTCCTTCAAGCAAACCGCCTTAGCTGCGATCACGTGCACCAGCGGCCCGCCCTGCACGCCGGGGAAAACCGTTTTGTCAATGGCCGCCGCGTACTGCTGCTTGCAAAGAATCATCCCCGAGCGCGGGCCGCGCAACGTCTTGTGGGTCGTGGTGGTGACGATATCCGCCCACGGGCAGGGATTGGGATGCAGGCCGGCGGCCACCAGGCCCGCGAAATGGGCCATGTCCACCAGCAGGATCGCCCCCACCGAGTCCGCGATCTGGCGGAAGCGTGCGAAGTCGAGCACCCGCGGGTAAGCGCTCCCGCCGGCGATGATCATCTTGGGCTTGTGTTGCTCGGCCAGGCGCGCCAGCTCGTCGTAGTCAATCTGCTCGTCATCGCGGCGCACCCCGTAAGGGATCACGCGGTAAGTCTTGCCCGAAAAATTCAGATGGTGGCCGTGCGTGAGGTGGCCCCCGTGCGAGAGGTTCATGCCCAGAATGGTGTCGCCGGGCGAGAGCACGGCGGCGTAGGCGGCCATGTTGGCCTGTGAGCCGGAATGCGGCTGCACGTTGGCGTGCTCGGCGCCGAACAGTTGTCTGGCGCGCTCGCGAGCCAGGTTCTCCACCACGTCCACGTACTCGCAGCCGCCGTAGTAGCGGCGGCCGGGATAACCTTCGGCGTACTTGTTGGTAAAGACGCAACCGGTGGCCTCCAGCACGGCTTCGGACGTGAAGTTCTCACTGGCGATCAGCTCCAGGCGCGAATGCTGGCGCCAGAGTTCGGCGCGCACCGCCTCGTAGACTTCGGGATCCACTTCGGCCAGCGGCCGTGCCAGGCGTTCTTGCTCGGTCATGAACAGGCAGCCTCCTCCAGGGCGGTAATCTTGCCCACGCGGCGTGCGTGACGGCCGCCGTCGAAGGGCGTATTCAGGAAGACTTCCAGCAGCGCTTCGGCCGCTTCAGCGTCGGTGAAGCGCGCGCCGAAAGTGACCACGTTGGCGTCATTGTGAGCGCGGCTGAGACGGACCTGCTCGGGCCAGACCGCGGGCGCCGCGCGCACGCCGCGCACCTTGTTGGCGGCGATGGCCATCCCGATCCCCGTCCAGCATACCAGCACGCCGCGGTCGGCGCGCCCTTCGGCCACGTCGCGCGCCACGGCCGCGGCGAAATCGGGATAGTCGCAGGATTCCTCCGAATTGGTGCCGTGGTCCACTACCTCGTGACCGCGGCTGATCAGCCATTCGCGCAGGCGCTCCTTGAGCTGGAAGCCTGCATGATCCGCGCCGATGGAAATTTTCATGAGGGCGGATTTCATTCTAACATGCTAAGATTAGTGGTTTATCGCCGCTACGCTGCGGGCAGTAGGGCAGGCGCATGGCGCGCTCGACGCCCTTGCCGGCACCCTTTACGGACAATCCGATGCAGTGGAGCCAGCTCTTCATCCCCACCCTGCGGGAGGATCCCGCCGACGCTGAAGTCGTCTCGCACAAGCTGCTGGTGCGCGGCGGCTACATCCGCCAGCTCGCCGCCGGCATTTACAGCTACCTTTTCCTGGCGCAGCGGTGCTTCAACAAAATCATCCGCATCGTGCGCGAAGAAATGGACGCCATCGGCGCCCAAGAAATGCTTCTTCCCGCCCTGCACCCGGCTGAGCTGTGGCAGGAGTCCGGCCGCTGGGATGTAATGGGCGACGACATGTTCCGCCTCAAGGATCGCAACGACCGCCAGCTCTGCCTGGGCATGACGCACGAGGAAGTCATGACCGCGATCGCGCGCGGCGAGCTGCGCAGCTACCGGCAGTTGCCGCAGATCTGGTACCAGATCCAGACCAAGTTTCGCGATGAGCCGCGCCCGCGCTCGGGCCTCATCCGCGTGCGCCAGTTCATCATGAAGGATTCCTACAGCTTCGACCTGGACGAGGCGGGCCTGGACGCCGCCTACC
>JBMFPL010000502.1:0-2443 GCA_049969115.1 Bryobacteraceae bacterium
AGCCACTGCCGCCGCTCGGCTTCCAGCACCATCTCTTCGGGCGACTCCAGAGGGCTGATCAGCGGCCCGCCCGCCTCCTCCAGCTCGCACTGGTTCAGCCGCCCGTGCCGGCGCAGGAAATCAATGGCGGTGTTGGTCGCGATGCGCGAGAGCCAGTGGGCGGCGCGTTCGGCGTCGCGCAGTTGTTCGCGCCGCTGCAAGGCCTTGATGAAGGTCTCCTGGGTCAGATCCTGTGCGTCGGCCACGTTGCCCACGATGCGGTAAATCAGCAGGAAAATCCGCCGCAGATTGTCATCGATCAGGCGGTTCTCCCACTCCAGGGCTCCCTGCAAGGCCGGCTCGAGAGCTTCGCTCATACACGCCGCAGCCGCCATCGCCATGCGCCTTACATCAGCTTTGACGCAGGACCGGCCCGGAGCGTGCAGCCTTGAGAGGTTGGGGTCCAGCCCGGCTCCGGCGGCGCTACTCAAATTATACGCGCCTGGCTTGCAGAACCCAGCCACGGTGTTGTCGCACCCAGCACCACTTCGGCGTCATGCGCCTGCCCCAGGCAAAGCGCCCCCTCGGTAGCGTAGAATTGGCGCAGGCAACGGAGAGCCAACATGAAACTGGCCGAACGCATGGGCCGCCTGGGCACCGAAACGGCATTCGATGTGCTCGTGCGCGCGCGGGCCCTGGAAGCCCGGGGGCGCAAGGTCATTCACCTGGAAATCGGCGAGCCGGATTTCTCCACGCCGGCCCACATCGTCGAGGCCGCCAAGCGCGCGCTGGACGAAGGCTGGACGCACTACGGCCCCACCCAAGGCTACCCCGACCTGCGCGAGGCGGTGGCCGACTACGTCAGCCGCACGCGCAACATCCGCGTCGGGCCGGAAAACGTGGCTGTGGTGCCCGGCGGCAAGCCCATCATGTTCTTCACCATGCTGGCCCTGGTCGAGCCCGGCGACGAAGTGATCTACCCCAACCCCGGCTTCCCCATCTACGAATCCATGATCCGCTTCCTGGGCGCCGTGCCCGTCCCTTTGCCGCTCGTCGAGGCACGCGGTTTCGCCCTCGATCTGGACATGCTGCGCGACCGGCTGAGCGACCGGACCCGCATGCTCATCCTGAACTCCCCCCACAACCCCACCGGCGGCGTCCTCTCGCGCCAGGATGTGGAAGCCATCGCCGAAATGGTCCGCGACCGGGACCTGATGATTCTCTCCGACGAAATCTACTCGCGCATCTACTACGAGCGGGAACCCTTCTCCATCGCCAGCCTGCCCGGCATGCTCGAAAAGACCATCATTCTCGATGGGTTCTCCAAAACCTACGCCATGACCGGCTGGCGCATCGGCTACGGGGTCATGCCTGCCTGGCTGGTCCCGGCGATCAATCGCCTGATGGTCAACTCGAACTCCTGCACCGCCAGCTTCACGCAGCGCGCCGCCTTGGCCGCCCTTGCGGGACCCCAGGATGACGTGGACCGAATGGTGGCCGAGTTCCGGCGCCGCCGCGATGCTTTCTGCGATGGCCTGAACGCGCTGCCCGGTTTCCGCTGCGCCCGTCCGCAAGGCGCTTTCTACGCCTTCCCCAACGTGCAAGGCACTGGGCTGCGCTCGCAGGAGCTGGCCGACCGCCTGCTCGAGGAGGCGGGCGTGGCCTGCCTGAGCGGCACGGCCTTCGGTGAATATGGCCAGGGCTACCTACGTTTCAGCTACGCGAATTCTTATGAGAACCTCATGGAGGCGATCGAGCGGATTGGCGAATTCCTGAAGAAAGCGGAGGTGCCCGTATCAGCTCGCGCCTAAGCGCCTCGCGGACCAGCGCGCAGCTTCCGGCCCAGAATGAGCAACACCGAGCCCACCAGCAAGATCGCCGCCGGCTCAGGCACGACGCCATTGTTGACGAACGACTCGCTCTCCGAGTTTGTGCCGATAGATTGAACGTGCAAACCCACGCGCAACTGGTGCGAATCGAGCGCCCCGATCACATCGTCCCAGCTCTTGCCACTCGCCAGGGTAAACAAAAACCCCAAGTCCTCGCCCGGCCCCACGCCGTATTTCGGCCTGGGACTTTTCGCGGTCGCCCGGTAGTCTCCCTGGAAGGGAGGAGTCAGATTGTTGCCGCCCGGAAGGACCAGCGGCGTACCTCCGGCGTCGAAGGATACGCCCGTGCCATTGATATTCGTGCCATTGATATTGATGATGAAGGGGGCGGACGGGAACAGAGCGGTTTGCGGGTAATCGAAGTAAACCGCCGCGATCACCGAGGCCCAAGGCCCGGTGTTGAAAAACCGGAAAAGAACCTGACCGGAAGTCGGGGTGTAGGGTTTCCCTCCGATGTTCACGGTTTGCCCGGCGCCCACAACGTCCATGAACAGTTGCGCCTCCCCAATCGCGCAGTTCGCCGGCGTGTTGTTGGTGATGCACTGGAATCCGTAAGTGAGAATGTCGGCGCGTGC
>JBMFPL010000503.1:0-2442 GCA_049969115.1 Bryobacteraceae bacterium
GCCCCCGCTGCTGGAAAACGCCAGCTGTGAGTACGCCCGAGAGGTCGCGCGGGTTGGGCTGGTGACCCTCGCGCACGATCATTTCGCGCAGAGCCTCGGTGAGGCCGCGCAACTGGTTGAGCAGTACGGCGGCCTGTTGGGGTGAGCGGCAAGTGACTTCGAGCCGGACCTCCAGTCCGTTGCTTGCCGGAAACACCGCAAGCAGCAAGCGCTCGCTTTGCGAAAGCGCCTTGGCGAACAGGCGGGTGCCGGCCGGCAGGCGTTCCGCGCTCGCCAGCTTGCCGGCGGGAACCAGAGCCCACAGCGGAGCCGCGGGCAGGCTGATGCCCCCGCTCGCCGCGTGCCGTCGCTGGAGCATCAGGGCGGCCGAGGAGTCGCGGCTGACCGCCAGCGCCATGACGTCCGGGCGCAGCGGGAAGTAAGAAATTCGCCGCTCGGGCCGGCTTCCCGTCAACCGGCAGAACGTGTTGTAGCAGGAGCCGCCTTGGGAGGTCACGTAGCGGGCCAGCGCCTGCCAGTCGAAGCGGCCGCGCACCAAGAAGAAATTGCCTTCGGGGTGGAAGGCGATGAGCGCCTGGCGCAGATCTCGGCGCGCGTCGAAACCCGTCTGCTCGACGAAGACACGGTACTCGGGTTCCTCGCTCAGGCGCGAGAGCGCCAGCCCGTCGAGGACGCCGAGCGGCCGCAACGCGTCCAAATCGAAGAAGACGATGACGCTGTCGCCGGCCGGCAAGCGCGCCATCCAGTCCTCGAGCGAGCGGCCGTGGGTGCGCAGGCGCGCCACTGCGATGACCAACGTGGCGCACAGCAGCACGACCAGCAGCAACAACAGGGCAGGCGGCAGGCGCCGTCTCACATTGCCAGCTTACACCCGCGACGACTCAGCGCGCGCCCGAAGCCGCCAGCGCCTGCGCGCGTTCGCGCTTCCACAGCTCGAGATAGGATTTCAACTGCGACATCATCTCCTCGAAGCCGGCCAGCGTGAGCGACTGCGCCCCGTCGCTGGCGGCCTTCTCCGGCGCTGGGTGGACTTCCACCATCAGGCCGTCGGCGCCGATGGCGACCGCGGCCCGGGCCAGCGGCGGGACCAAGTGGCGCTTGCCGGTGGCATGGCTGGGATCCACGATCACTGGCAGGTGGGTCAGCTCGTGGAGCACCGCCACCGCGGTGATGTCGCAGGTGTTGCGGGTGGCGTTTTCGAAAGTGCGGATGCCGCGCTCGCAAAGGATGACGTTGGGATTGCCGTGGGCCACGATGTATTCGGCCGACATGAGCAATTCGTGGATGGTCGAGCTCATGCCGCGTTTGAGCAGCACGGGACGTCCGCACCGGCCGGCAGCCTTGAGCAGCGAGAAGTTCTGCATGTTGCGCGCCCCGATCTGGAGCACGTCGGCGTACTCGGCGACCAGTTCCACGTCGGTCTCGCTGAGCACTTCGGTCACGATGTCCAGCCCGGTGGCCTCCTTGGCCTTGCGCAGCAGGCGGAGGCCCTCGCGCTCGAGCCCCTGGAAGTCATAAGGCGAGGTGCGCGGTTTGAATGCGCCCCCGCGCAGCATCTTTGCGCCCGCCCGCGCGACGAATTCGGCCGTCTCCATGATCTGGCGTTCCGATTCCACGGCGCAGGGGCCGGCGATGACCACGAATTCGTCGCCGCCGATCTCCACGCTGTTGACCCGTATGACGCTCGGTTCCCGCCGGAACTCGCGGCTGACGAACTTGTAGGGCGCCGAGATGCGCACCGCGTTTTCCACGCCGGGCATGGCTTGCAGCGATTCCAGGCAGGCGGTGACGTCGCCGATGCCCACGGCGCCGATGACGATGCGCTCGTCGCCCTGGATGGCGTGGACCCGGTAGCCGAACTCGCGGATGCGATTACAGACGGCTTCGATCTCCTCCTTGGTGGCGTGGGGTCGCATCGAGACGATCATTTGTGTGCCTCCCGTTGCAGGTCAGGCGGGCGCGCCGAGCTGCGACGCCAAATAAAAAACCCACTCTTTCGAGTGGGTTGGCCTGACCGGAATGTTTTGTTCAGCGGAGCGCCAACGCCACTCTACCCGGAGCGGGTAAAGCGCCAAAATCGAAACCAGTAGATGGCGCTGGCGCGGTCCATCGGGAAGTTACTATTGTAACGGCGGCTGCCAGCGAAGGCAAGAGGAACTGTCGGACCGCCCCGGTGGCGCAGCCCGCCAGTGGAGCGCGCGGCGATGCCGCAACACGCGGGCTGGTGCGGGAGCGGCGGCCTGGTCGGGACAGCGGCCAGAGGGATGGAAGCGGGCGGTTGACCGCAGCATCATACTAGAGCAAGCGGGAGGCACGGGGCCGATGAGCGTGAAAGTCTAGGTGGTTTTCTACAGCATGTACGGGCATGTCTACTGGCTGGCTGAGGCGGTGGCCGAGGGCGCTCGCGAGGTCCCCGGGCCCGAGGTCAGCCTTTTCCAAGTG
>JBMFPL010000504.1:0-2439 GCA_049969115.1 Bryobacteraceae bacterium
GACGACGTCACTCAGGAGACCTTCCTGCGCGTGCTCCAGCTTCTTCGCCGTCAGGGAGGGCTGGAAAGGCCTGACCGGCTCGGCTCCTTTGTCTATTCCGTCTGCCGCCGCGTGCTGGCCGAGCATCTCAGGAAGGAACAGGCCGGTGCGCCGTGGCCCGGGGATGCGGCTTACCATGTGCTTCTCGATGAAGCTCTTGTGCGCCGCGAGAGGAAGCGCCTGGTCAACGAGGCTCTCCAGGAGCTCAGCCCGATCGAGCGGCAGGCGCTGCGGCTGGTCTTTCTAGAGGAGCGGGACCGGGCGGAGGTGTGCGCGGAGCTGGGTTTGAGCCCGGATTACCTGCGCGTTGTGCTTTGCCGCGGCAAGTCCCGGCTCAGGCGCGTGCTGGAAGGGGTGGAGAGGTTCACCCGGGCCGGCCCGGAGCGGGCCCCGGCCTCGCGGCCGAGTGAAACGACAACCGGGTCCGAGATCACAGATCAGTAGCAGCCCATGGATCACCGAGAAGCAGTCGAGCGCCAGGCGGCCGAGCGTTACGTGCTGGGCGAGCTGAGCCGGGAAGAACGCGAGGCGTTCGAGGAGCATTTCTTCGATTGCCCCGAGTGCGCCCGCGAGGTGAAGGCTTGTGCGGCCTTCCTGGCCAATGCACGCGCTTTGCTGCGGGAGCGCCAAGGAGGCTTGCGGGCCTTGCTGGCGCGCATGGGCGAGTCGCAGGTGCTCCTGGGGGCCGCTCTGGCCGCCTGCCTCGTGCTGGTGCTCGCCACAGCCTACCTCCAGCTCGTTCGCGTTCCCGCGTTGAAGCGCGAGGTGGCCGCACTGAAGACGCCACAGGCTTACGCCGCGTTTTTCCTGCGCCCGGTGGTGCGCGGGGAGGACCAGACGATCGCATTGCCCAAAGGCGCCGCGTTCTTGGGGCTGGCCATGGATGTGCCTCCCGGCGTGGCGTATCCGGAGTATCGCTGCGAGCTGCGTGAGGAATCGGGGACGGTGGCGGCCGCCATAGCGGCGCGAGCCCCGGCGACTTTGGGCTCTCCCATCCAAGTTCTGCTGTCTCGCGATTGGCTACGGCCGGGCCGCTACACGCTGGTGTTGCGCGGTGCCCGTGAGGGTGCTTCCGAGGCGGAAGTGGCCCGTTTTTCTTTCGTCCTACGCCTGGAATAGGAGTCTTTCGACGTCATGCCGCGATTCATATTCCACGCTCACGCTCATGCTCTAGCAGGATTCCTACGCAAACCCCTCCAGCAACACCTCGGCCCCCACTGCGCGTGCGTACTGGCTACGGTCGGCGGCCGGGCAGTTTCGAGGTCCGGGCCGTTCCGGCTCCAGGATTCGGCCACAGCAAGACTGCTGATCGGGTTCGACGAAGCCGAGGCTGCGCTCGAGGGCTTGCAGTTGCAGGGCCGCGAGCGTCGCACGCAGGTGCGCGTCACCCTGCGCGGCCTGTCGGTGCTCGATGTGCTTCGCGCTGGGGAAGTCACAGCCATGCTGGCCGTCACTCACCGAGGTGACAACGTCGTGGAGATGGACACCTCAGGTAGCGGCTTCCGGGGCCTCACCCTGGGCGGCAAGCCGCTCGACGTGCAGCTTGATCACGTCCTGGCCAGGGAAGCGTCGGACTACGCCCAGTTCCGCCGCGCCCATCCCGAACTGCCCGAGACCCGCGGCATCACCCGCCACTCGCTGGCGCGTTCCCCTCTGCTGCAATTCCAGCCCTGGGAACCGGGGTTCATGGATGAGCAGGGCTTCGGCCGGGTATACTTCTGCGAGTGGTCGGCTGCGCCCTATCGCCAGAGCCTGATCATGCTCCGCCTGCGCCTGGGCAGCCCGGCCGAAGGAGAGCTGGAGATCGGGGCGCTGGAGGCCGACGGGCACGATTATCCCTAGTCTCGCTCGGCGTCGCCGCGCTGCTTGCGGTGGCTTGCGATCGCCTGCCGGGCACGGCGTCCACCCGCGCGCTGGCAGAAAGAGTGCGGCGCGAGATCCGGCTGGGCGACTTGAACCGGGCGCTCTCGCTGACCGAAGAAGGCTGGGCGCGCTGGCGCACGCGCCCGCAGAGCCAACAGCACTGGGAACTGCGACTGTTGCGCGCGCAGATCCTGGCCCTTCAGGGTAGGGCTCGCGAGGTGCTCGAGCTGCTGGCGGACCAGCCGCCCGCGAGCCCCGCCTTCCAGCTTCACCGCATCCGGCGATTGATGTGCCTGGGGCGTGCTCGCTTTCTGCAAGCCGAGTACCCGGAATCGCGCCGCATCCTGGACGAGGCCCTCGCGTTGGCGCGAGCCTGGGGGGACGCATCGCTGCAAGCCGAAATCCAGCTCTGGCGCGGCTCGACGCTGGCCCGCTCGGGCGAGTTCGAGGCCGCCGACGCGGCCTACTGCGAGGCGCTGGAGCTGGCGGAGCGGGCGGGCGATGACTACTTGCAGGCCGCCGCCTTGGGCAACCGCG
>JBMFPL010000505.1:0-2437 GCA_049969115.1 Bryobacteraceae bacterium
TTGAGCAGCCACATGCAGATGGCGTCAATGTTGGCCTCGTCGTAGGCGATGTCGGGAAAGGAAGCGGCGACCTCCCGGGCGGCCTCCAGGAACAGGCCACAAGTGGTGCGCAGCACGTTGGCCTTGTGAACCGCAGTAACTTTCTTGCGGCCCTTCTGGCGGGCGTAGCGAAAGGCCGCCTCCACGATGCGCCGGGAGGCTTGGCGGGTGATGCTGCGGATCGAGATGGCGGCCTCGCGCGGGATGCGGGCGAAGCCGGGGTCCTGATAAAAACATTCCGGAGGCTTCGTGTACTCGACGCCGATGTACATCCCTTCCGTGTTCTCGCGGAACACCACCAGGTCTATGCCCTCCCGATAATTCAGCGGGTTACCGGAAAAGGCCCGGGCCGGGCGCAGGCAGATGTAAAGATCCAGCAACTGCCGCATGCGCACGATAGGGCTCCGGTAAACCAGGCCGCGGCCTTTGAGCTCCGGCGCCAGCTCCTGTTCGGCCTCGCGGGCGGGCTTCGAGGTGATGGCGCCGAAAAACGCGCAATCGGTCGAGCGCAGCAGCTCGATGGTGCGCGCGGGCAGGGCGTCGCCTTCGGTGCACCAGAAATGCCAGCCGATGTCGCCGGGCAGATACTCGGCAGAGAAACCCGAAGCATCCAGAACCATGCGCGCGGCCTCGCAAACCTCGGGGCCGATGCCGTCGCCCGGCAGCCATGCGATCCGGTGGTTCTTCATCGGGCCCTCCTCAGCCGGCGTACTTGCGTTTGAGAAAGGGTATCAGCCCGCCCGCGGCCAGCAACTCGGCCGCCCGCGGATCGAGCGGGGCGGCGGCGAATTTGTCGCCCGTGGCCAGGCGCGTGATGACGCCGCCAATCAGATCCACTTCCACCTCGTCGCCTTCCCGCAGGCCGGCTGCCGCCTCGGGCGAGACCACGGCCGGCAGGCCCAGGTTGATCGAGTTGCGGAAGTAAATGCGGGCAAAGCTGGCCGCGATGACTGCGCCTAGGCCCGCGTATTTGATCGCCGCCATCGCCTGCTCACGGCTGGATCCGCAACCAAAGTTCTTGCCCGCCACCAGGAAATCGCCCGGCCGGATACGCCCGCGGATTTCCGGGTAGGCCAGTTCGAACAGGTGCTCGGCCGTTTTCTCGCGGTCCGTGATGTTGAGGAAACGGCCAGGGTAAATCACGTCGGTGTCTACGTTGTCGCCCAGGCGTGCAACCACCCGCCCGCGCAACTTGAATTCGCCGCTCATGCCACCTCCTCCCCGAGAATGTCCTCGGGATGCGCGATCTCGCCGGCGATGGCGGAGGCCGCCACCACTGCGGGCGAAGCCAGGTACACGAAAGAATCCTTGCTGCCCATGCGGCCGATGAAGTTGCGATTGGTGCTGGAAATGCAGGTTTCGCCAGCCGCCAGGATTCCCTGATGCACGCCCACGCAGGGGCCGCAGCCGGGCGGGTTGATCATCGCCCCTGCCTCGATGAACGCCTGGATGTAGCCCAGCCGGATCGCTTCCAGCAGGATCTGCTGCGAGGCGGGGATCACCAGCATGCGGGTGCGTGGGTGCACGCGGCGACCGCGTACGATCTCGGCGGCGACGGCCAGATCCTCCAGCCGGCCGTTCGTGCAACTGCCGATGACCGCTTGGTGCACGGGCGTTCCGTGCACCTGGGATAGCGGCCGCACGTTCTCCACCGCGTGCGGACAGGCAATCTGCGGTTCGCCGACCTCCCTGGTCACGTCCACTTCGATCACGCTCTCGTAAGCCGCGCCTTCGTCGGGCGCGAAGTCGGGGCTGTCGGGTAGGGTGCGCCCGGTTCGAGCTTTCAGGTAAGCCAGCAAGGTGTCGTCCACCGGCGTGAAGGCCACCTTGGCGCCCATTTCCATAGAGAGATTGGCCAGGACCATGCGCGAAGCTACGCTCATGGCGCGGATGACGGGCCCGTCGAACTCCACTGCCCGGTAATCCGCGCCGTCGGCGCCGAGCTTGCCGATGATGTACAGGATCAGGTCCTTGGCTGAAACCCAGGGCGCGAACTCGCCGTGCACCAGGATGCGAATGGTGGAAGGCACCTTGAACCACAGGCGCCCTTCCGTCCACACACCCGCCATCTCAGTGGCGCCGATCCCGGTGGCGAACGCTCCGAAAGCGCCGTGCGTGGTAGTGTGCGAGTCGGTTCCCACTACCACCATTCCCGGCAGCACGTGTCCGTTCTCGGCCAGAACCTGGTGGCAGATCCCGCCCCGCCCCACGTCGTAGAAGTGGCGGATTCCCTGGGCGTGAACGAACTCGCGGATCGCCTTGTGCGTGGCCGCGGTGCGTTCGGACTCGGCCGGCACCCGGTGATCCAGGATAATCACGATCCGCTCGGGATCCCAGACCCGGGGCGCCCCGATCTCCAGGAAGCTCTTGCGCACCAAGTCGGCGTTCTCGTGCGACA
>JBMFPL010000506.1:0-2400 GCA_049969115.1 Bryobacteraceae bacterium
CGGCTACGCCGCCAAGGCCCGCAAGAACGGTATCGTCTCGCTGGAGGAAGAAGCTGAAGCCATCCCCGACCGCTTCCTGCGCAAGGCCCTCACGCTGGCGGTGGACGGCACCGACTTGCAGGAGATCCGCAAGATGATGGAGCTGGAGATCGCGCTCGAGGAGCAGCGGGCCGAAGCGCGTGCCAAGGTGTTCGAACAGGCGGGCGGCTACGCGCCCACCATTGGCATCATTGGCGCCGTCATGGGCCTTATCCAGGTCATGAAACACCTGGCCAACATTGACGAGGTCGGCAAGGGCATTGCCGTCGCTTTCGTCGCCACCATTTACGGCGTCGGCTCGGCCAACATTTTCTTCATTCCCTCGGCCAACAAGATCCGCGCCCGCGCCCACGCCGCCGTGCAGATCCGCGAACTCATGCTCGAAGGCATCTCGGCGATCGTAGAAGGCCTCAACCCCAAACTGATCCGTACCAAACTGGAAGCCTACGTCCAGGCCGCCGGCCCCCAGCGCGTCGGCAAGCAGGCCGCCAAAGAGGCGGGCGCATCCGTCAACGCCGCGGCCACACGCTGAGGTCACGGCATGGCACGACGACACAAACACGCTGCGCACGAGAACCTGGAACGCTGGCTGGTCTCCTACGCCGATTTCATTACCCTCATGTTCGCTTTTTTCGTCGTGATGTTCGCCTCTTCGCAGACTGACCGCGCCAGGGCCCAGCAGGTTTCCGACTCCGTGCGCCGCGCGCTCGAAGAAGGACAGATCGCCAGCATGATCGCAGGCATTCTGGGGGGAACCGTGGGCGACAAAGGCAAGGGCAATGCCATGCTCAAAGGCCCGGGCGGCACCAAAACCGAACCCACCAGCCGTGAAAAAAACCAGTTCTGGGCCGACCTGCTGCCCTCCCTCCAACTGCTCAGCGACGAGCTGAAAACCGAGATCGCCAGCGGGAAACTGAGCGTCAAGCTCGAGCCCCGCGGTCTGGTGGTCAGCCTGACCGAGGCCGCCTTCTTCCCTACCGGCGAGGACACCATTGACCCCGCCACTTACCCCAGCATCGAGAAAATCGCCGCCGCCATCCAGAAACTCCCCAACCCTGTCCGCCTGGAAGGACATACTGACTCGGTGCCCATCCACAACGCCCGCTTCCGCAGCAACTGGGAGCTTTCCGCCGCCCGCGCCATCGCCATGCTCAACTTGCTGACCACGCGGTTTGGCGTGGACCCCAAGCGTCTTGCCGTCGTCGGCTACGCCGACACCATGCCTGTGGACACCAACGAAACCGAGGATGGCCGCCGCCACAACCGCCGCGTGGACATCGTCATCCTCAACCGGCTCGGCTTCGAGGTCGAACCGCTCCCGCCCGAAGGCAAGCCCCCGGCCACCAGCGCAGCAGACCGGGCTCACTGAGGCGGGGCCGGAGCCGTGCGAGACGAGCTCCCGAGCCGGCGCCTGCGCCGCAGAGCAGGCTCGCTGAAGCGCCGGGCCCCTGCCCGGCTGTGCTACCCTCGGATGCAATGTCCGATTTCGACGTGGTGGGTGTCGGGCTCAACGCTACCGACACCCTGCTCATCGTTCCCCATTTCCCCGCTTACGCTGGCAAGGCGCCTTTTCTCGACGAGATCGTCAGTCCCGGCGGCCAGATCACCGGGGCCCTGGTGACCTGCGCCCGCCTCGGCCTGCGCGTCAAATACATCGGCACCGTAGGCGACGACGAGCGCGGGCGCATCCAGCTTGCCAGCCTCCACGCCGAGGGCATCAACACCGATCACGTTCAGATTCGGCGGGGCTGTCCCAATCAGTCCGGTTACATCCTCATTGACCGTTCTACCGGCGAGCGCACCGTCCTCTGGCGACGCCCCGATTGCCTTCGCCTCGATCCCGCCGAAATTCAGCCCGAAATGATCACCTGCGCCCGGCTGCTCCACATAGACGGCCACGACACACCCGCCGTCGAAAAAGCCGCACGCATCGCACGCTCCCACGGCATCCCCGTCACCGTGGACGTGGACACCATTTACCACGGTTTCGACCGTGTGTTGCCCCACGTGGACTACCTCATCGCCAGCTCCGAATTCCCCGTTCAGTGGACGAGCGAGCGCGACCCCTTCAAGGCCCTGGAAATGATCCAGACTGAGTACGGCATGAAAGTCGCCGCCGTGACCCTGGGGCCATACGGCGCCCTTGCCCGCGCCGGCGGCCGCTTCCACTACTCTCCCGCCTTCGTGGTCAACTGCGTGGACACCACTGGCGCGGGCGATGTTTTCCACGGCGCTTTCTGCTACACTGTTCTCAAGGAAATGCCTTTGGAGGAGGCGCTCGAGTTCTCCAACGCCATGGCCGCTCTGAACTGCATGGCCCTTGGCGCACGCGGCGGCATCCGCTCTCTGGCCGAAGCCTAC
>JBMFPL010000507.1:0-2387 GCA_049969115.1 Bryobacteraceae bacterium
CCATGTCCGCGTTGAAAACAAAGACTTTATTCACTGAACTGCGGAAGTTGGGCTAGTGCGAGATCCAGAGGATGGTCGGGATGGACGTGCGGCAGCACCGATGCCGGCGCGGCCGTCAGCCCCTCTTCCGGCGGCCCGAGCAGCTTCTCGAGCGGCGTCTCGGCGGGCGCTCGCGCTGCAAGCTCTCTCGCAAGGATCCCCCCACAGCACGCCGTCACGACCCACCAGCAGCCAGGAATCCGGCCGGGAAGCAGCGACGCGGGCCGGGGCGGACGGGTCCAGCAGCGGCCTCGCCTCGCGCATCGCATCCCGCACCGTCCGCTTTTGCCGGCACCGGCTTCCCCCGACCGCTTGGGCAGGTGTATCCCATCCTGCTCGGCCAACTCGTCGTAGATCGGCCGGGGAGCGAGCTTGCCTGCCACCCAGTAGCTCAGAAGGTTGGAGATCATCAGGGGAACGATGATGGCGTAGTCCCGGGTGATTTCGAAAATCATCACTACCGAGGTCATGGGCAAGCGGATGATGCCGGCGAACGTCGTGCCCATGCCCACCAGCGCGTAAGCTCCCGGCGAGGCCGTCCACTCCGGGAAGAGGCTGTGAACCAGCGAACCGATGCTGCCACCCAGCATGGCGCCGAAAAACAGGCTCGGCCCGAAAATGCCGCCGGGGTTGCCCGACCCATAAGAGAGAACGGTAGCGGGCAGCTTCAAAGCGAGCAGGACCAGCATGAGTTGCCAGCTCATGCGGCCGTTCAAAGCGCGGTCTACCGCGCCGTAGCCGACACCCAGGACCTCGGGGATCCAGATGGCGAGGCAACCCACGAACAGGCCGCCGGCCAGCGGATGCCAGATCCCCATGCGCGGGGGCCGGCTCAGGAAGCGTTCGCGCACCTGTAACAGGGACCGCTGGAACAACGCTGAAACCAGTCCGCCCACGATCCCGAGCAACGCGTAAACCAGCATTTCGAAGGCGTGCACCAATCTGGTACGCGGGTACGCGAAACAGCGGCTGGTCGCCCAGCAATAAGTGCAACAGCAGCCATGAGGAAGCCGACGCCAGCACTACGCCCCCGAGGATGGGCGCATGAGGTCACCCAGAATTTCTTCCAGCGTGAACAGCACCCCAGCCATGGGCGTGTTGAAGGCCGCAGCCAGGGCAGCGGATGCGCCGATAGGAATCAGGGCAGACGGTTGCCGCGCGCCTGTCCCCAATCGCCTGCCCACGGCGCATGCCACTCCCGCGCCGATGTGCACCGAGGGCCCCTCCCGGCCCAGAGAGATCCCGCTGCCCAGCGAGATCGAGCAACAAACGAATCTGCCCACGGTCGTGCGGAGGCTGACTTCGCGCCCGGTGGAGAGGGCGGCTCTGGTTTGAGGGATCCCGCTCCCACGAGCATCGGGGAAAAAGCGGTACAGCAGCGCCCCGGAGACGAGCGCACCCAGAGTGGGAAACGCCACTCGCATCCAAATGGCGCTTTCGCTAGTGTAGAGACGGCGGCCCACCAGCTCGGTGGTCCCGATGAAAGCCACAATGACCAGGCTGGTGAGAATCCCGATGAGCGCGGCCGGGAACGCGTCGCGGTTCGCGGTAAACAACCGGAGTCGCGACACCAGATTCGTTCGCTCCTGTTTTCCCGCTTCTTGCATGGCGCTCACCGGCTGCGCAGGCGGCCCCCGCTCGTTGCTCGGGCGGGACTGTCCAAACTTCCATGATACCCGCGCGCCTGGCGTCCACCCGCATGCTTACCCTCGGGCTTCCAGCTTCGCCAACCAATCCCGGAGTTCTTGCGGCAGCGGCGATTCAACGACCATCCACTCGCCAGTAGCCGGGTGCCGGAAGCCGATCCGGTACGCGTGCAAGAAGTAGCGCTCGAGTGGCGGCATCCCCGCGATGCGGCGTGGCGCGCCATAAGCCGGATCGCCGACCACCGGGTGACCGATGCTGGCCAGATGCGTGCGGATTTGGTGCGTGCGCCCTGTCTTGGGGAGAACCTCGAGGTAAGTGAATCCCGGGAATCTTCGCAACACGCGATACTCGGTGACGGCCTGCCTTCCCTGCCGCACACGCGCGCTCATGCGCGTCCGCCGGTGGGGGTCGCGCCCGATGGGCGCTTCGATGAGACCGCGGTCGTCCCGCATCTGGCGGTGCACCAGCGCCAGGTAGACCTTCTCGATCTGGCGACTGGCGAACTGGGCCGCCAGGCGCTGGTGGGCCAGCTCGTTGCGTGCCACCAGGATGACGCCGCTGGTCAGCCGGTCCAGACGGTGCACGATCCCGGGCCGCAACTCTCCCCCGACGCCCGAGAGAGCCCCATAGCGCGCGAGCAGAGCGTTGACCAGCGTGCCCGAGCGACGCCCCGCGCCCGCGTGCACCACCATGCCGGCGGG
>JBMFPL010000508.1:0-2386 GCA_049969115.1 Bryobacteraceae bacterium
GCCCCGGACCCCGCATACCTCCAGCAGACGGCCGAAATGCTCGAAGCTGCGGCGCTTGATGTCCTCGAGATCGGTCTCGGTCAACCCGCCTGGCAGCGTGTGCTGGGCGCCGCCGAGCGGGTGGATGAGCACCGGCTGCGCGTCCCAGCCCACCCGCGCCCAGGGCGCGACGGCGCGCGTTGCGGTCTCGCCGCCCGCGGTCGGCACCGTGATCTCTTGCAGGGGCCACTGGGGGCGGTCGGCCGCTGCCGCCCACCAATCGGCACGCTGCACGAAGCGGTAGATTTCGCGCGGGATGCCCTCACGAAACGCCACCGCCGCCAGCGGTTTCTCGGCGTCCCGCGGGATCGTGTCCCCCCGGATTTCGAACAGCCCCGCCAGCCGTGCGAGCGCGGCCGAGGTTCCGCCCTCGTGTCCTGCGGGATCGCGCAGCAGCACCAGCGCCTTTTCCGCCGGATCGTGCAATCGGGCTGCGACCTTGGTCTTCCACACCAAATCGTTCACCATGACCTTTCACCTCCCGATGCGCTGGAGCGAGAGCTTACCCAGTTCTTGTCTCACTCCCGCGTGCAAGGATGGGTAGATCCGGTCGCAGTCGGCGGGTTTGACCAGCTCGTCGAGCAACGCGTGCACTTGGCGCCACGTGTTTTCTATCGCCGGGCGGTGACGGGCTGCGCCGAATTCGTCCGGCGGCAGGCAGGGCATGTGAAAGATCACGGCCACCAACTTGCCGGGGCCGTCCTCGGCGGGCCGGAGCTTGAAGCGCAGGCTGTTGGGCAAGCGCAACTTGTCGCTGGCCCACTGAGGGTAAGGATGGTTCGTCACTGGATACGCAAGCCAGTGCCTCGGCTCAGGCTGGTTTTGCTGCTGCGATGGGGACCAACCGAACTGGGTCCGGATGGCCACTTTGAGCACCGCCAGGGCCCGCATCGCTTCCCGCCAATCAGCGAATTGCTGGACGGTCACCCAGACGAGCGGCCCATTCTCGTCTCGGCCGATGGCGTGGGCCCAATCCCATTCGAGGGCCTTTCGCCAGTCACGCAGCGGCGGTTGCTTTAGCTCCGGCGCGGGATCTAGCACGAACGAGCCCCAGCCGTTGCGGCTGCGTCCGCCCGCCGTCCCATACCAGTGCATCAGGGCGAGCGCTTGCTCGACCAGCGGTGCTTCCTCTTCGGGCACGGCCAGCGAAAGCCTGGCCTGATCGCCCGCCTCGATGGCGGGGGGCGTTTTGAGGACGGTCGCGGTGCTCCGCGCGGTCAAGGGACCGTAGCCGAGGTACAAGTCAGGGTGCGGAATCCCTCTGGCCTCCAACCGTTCCCAACTGTTGAGCCTGCCCTGCTCCCACTTCTCCAGCCGCAACCGCACCAAGCTGCGCGAGAAATCGCTCTTGATTTGGCCTCCCACTTGTTGCTTGAGCCAGGCATTGCCCAACAATTTGCCCTCTTTGGCGCGCATCTCGTCCACCCGGACCCGGAAATTCTGGCTGGCCGCGTAGGCCACCCTCCACCACTGCCGTAGCAGTGCCTTGAAGGGAGGGGTACGCCAGCGGCCCTTCTGCTCGGCATCGCCCAGAAACGCGGGCGCGAGGAAACGCACGGTGAGCTCGATCTGCTTCCACTTGCCGTCGGTCGCCATTTCGGCTCAATTATGCCGCAGGGAGGACGCATTTTCAAGAAACGGCAACCTTGCCGTGCGATGGATGGGGTAGATGGAGGGAATTGATCGCGCGGTCGCGGGTTTTTTACGCTGATCTCTGGTGTTACGACGAGTCAGGGGAGAGCTCGCTACCGAGCCGTCAGCGCGTGTGGGGCGGCGTCCTTAGCCCGGCGGCAGGCCGCTGCGCGAGCGGGGCAACCCGCGCTCAGCCCTCGGCCGCTCCGGCCTTCAACCGCCGGGCGATTTCCGCCACGTGCCGTCCCTGGAAGCGCGCGATGGCCAGTTCGGCTGCGCTGGGCATGCGCTGAGCGTCGCCGCCGGTGATCGTGCTCGCGCCGTACGGGGTGCCCCCGCTGATTTCGCTCATTCCGAGCAGCTCCCGGGCAGCATAAGGCACGCCCACGACGATCATCCCGTGGTGCAGCAGCGTGACTTTAAAACTGATCAGGGTGGTTTCCTGGCCCCGTGCTGGCTCGCCGTGGAGTAAACACGCTGCCCACTTTGCCGATCAGGGCGCCCGCTTGCCACAACCCGCCGGTCTGATCGAGAAAATTCCGCATCTGCGCGGCCATGTTCCCGAAGCGCGTCGGGGTGCCGAAAATGATGGCGTCGGCCTCGGCCAGCCGCTCGGGCGCGATCACCGGCACGTGCGCGAATCGGGCGCGCGCGGCTTTCGCGCCGGTTCGCTCGAGGATCTCGTCGGCTACCAATTCGGGCACTTGGAAAAGGC
>JBMFPL010000509.1:0-2367 GCA_049969115.1 Bryobacteraceae bacterium
CAGGGCTTCGAGCATCGCTCCCGCCGCGTTTCTCCGGGCGCCCTCAGGTGGTGTACGCGGAAGCGATCCGGCGGATCACGTCCTCGTGGATTTTGTCTTTGCCTTCCCGCACCAGGCGCGTGCGGATCGAATCAACGAACAGTTCGCTGCGCTCGCGGGCCTTGCGGCTCTTCAGGCTGTTGAGAATGGTGGAGCGTTCCTCGGCGAACTTGCTCATGTCCGCCTCAACGCGCGCCGCCACCTTGCAGATGAAGCGCTGGTCGCCGATGACCACGGGGCCGAACACTTCGCCGACCGGCTTGACAAAAGCCTCGATCACGCTGGTGGCGGGACCGATGCCGTCGGCGGCGCCGTCCGGGCCGAATTCCTGAGTGGTGCGGAACTGGAAGCCGGTGGCCTGAGCGACTTTCCGCAAGTCGCCGCCCGCGGCGCGGGCCTGCTCGAGCACTTCGCGCGCCCGCTTCTCCAGCAGCTCTCCCAACTTGCGGTTCACCACATGCTCGCGAACCTTGTCCTCCACTTCAGCCAGTTCGGCGGGCCGCGCGGGGAAGATTTCCCGGAGCACGGCTACCGCCAGTTTGTTGTTTTCGATCTGAATGGGCGGCGTCGCCCGTCCCTTTTCCAGGCCAGCCAGCGCCTGGTAAATCTGCTCGGAACCCGCGGGTAGGTCAGGGATGGGCGAGGAGGCGGTCGCCTTCTCGACCCGGATGAACTGCACGCCGAGACGCGAGGCGATCTCGGCGGCCTGCATGGGGTTCTTGTTCAGCTCGGCCACTGCCTGGTCGGCCAGGTTCTGCATGATTTCGAAGACGCGTTGGCGCTTGAGATCCCGCGCCAGATCGTTCTTCACCTCTTCGAAAGGCTTCACCCGGGCCGGCTCCTTCTCCAGCACCTGGATGATGTGGAAGCCGTATTCGGTGCTAACGATGCCGGAGACCTCCTTGGGCTTGAGCGAGAAAGCCGTATCCTCGAAAGCCTGCACGGTCTGGCCGCGCACGATCCAGCCCAGATCGCCGCCCTTCTGCGCCGAACCCGGGTCCTCCGAGTTCTTTTTGGCCAGTTCGGCGAAATCGGCCCCGGCGCGGATCTGCTTGAGCAGCTCTTCGGCGCGGGCGCGGATCTTGGGAATTTCGTCCTTGGGCTTGTCGGTGGTTTTCAGAAGGATGTGCCGCACATGAACCCGCTCGGGCGTGCGGTACTGCTCCTGGCGCTGCTGGTAGGCTTGGCGCAGCTCGCTTTCGGGGACCTGGATGCGCTCGCCCACCTTGTTTTCGTCCATGAGCAGCACATCGAAGCTGCGCTTTTCGGGAATCTGGAAAAGACCGCGGTTCTGATTGAAGAAGGTCCGCAACTCTTCGGGGCTGACCCTGACCTCGGCGCGGAGGTTGCTGGCGGAAACCACGATGTACTCGAGCTTGACCCGCTGGCGGCGCCGGCGGTACTCCTGCTCGACCTCGGCGGGCGTGACGATGGCCCCCTCGGCCGCCAGGTTCTGCAAGCGCGTCAGCAGCATCTGCTTGCGCACATTGGCCTCGAACTGCTCCACGGTCATGTTCTGCTGCGCGAGATAGTTGACGTAAAACTCGCGCCCCACGAACTTGCCATCCTGATAGAGCTGCGGAAACATGGAGCGGATGGCCTGGGCGACGTCGGCATCGGTGACGCGGAAGCCGAGGCGCTGGGCTTCGTAGGCCAGCACGCGGTCGGTGATCATCTGATCCACCAGTTGCGGTACGTAGATATAGGCCATTTCCCGCGGGAAGGCATTGTTGCGCATGGCCGCCTGGATTTGCAGGTGCACCTCGCGCTGGGTCAGGACCTCGTCGCCGATCTGGGCCACGGGCTGATCGCGTTCCGTAGGAATGCTGCCCCAGCCGGGGATCAGCGTGACCACCATGGAAATGGCAACCAGCATCAACAGCGCACCCAGGCCGAAACGCACGAAACGGGCGCGACTCCGGAAAAGGTCGAACATAGAAGCCGGGAAACTCCTGTAGCCTTCAGTATAGCCGAGCGGGCCAGGCGGTGCTGGCTCGGCAGCCGGGCGCTCAGCGGCCGATGGTGAGGCGCACGGGCAAACGCACCATCAGATGCTGGCCCGGCGCGGTGTAGCAATTGGTGATTTCCAGTTGCACTTCGAGGTTGTGGCTGCCCTCGGGAGCTTCCTTGGCCACTGCCACAGGGAGGCCGCCTGCGGTCTGGCCTCGCAGGTCCACTGTTCGTATGGGGCGGAGCCAGCCGCCACCCCGCACTTGCAGGCGGAAAGGCAGCGCCGAATCGTTGCGCAACCGTAGGGCAAGGGTCGCGCCGGGCCGGGCGCGCAGCTCCGGGCTTTCCACCTTGACCGCGCCCTGAAACAGGCCTCTC
>JBMFPL010000510.1:0-2366 GCA_049969115.1 Bryobacteraceae bacterium
GGTGGGCGCTTTCCTGATTGATTTCACCAACGCCACGATCATCACCGCCGCGGCCAACCTGTTGCGCTGATGCGCCGTTTTCAGGGCACGACGAGCGGGGCGAGCACGCGGTCCAGCTCGGCCTGGGTCCAGGCGCCCACCCGGACATTGCGCAGCAGCCGCCACCGCTCTCGGTGCTCGGCCGTGGCGCCCGGCTCCACCGCGCGCAGCGGCCCCAGCGTCTCCAGCTCCAGAAATTCGTCGTTGGTGAAGGTCTCGAACGAGCAGCCGAAGTCGGGGTAGGTCGCGGCAGGATCTGCCTCGGTCTGTTTCAGGAATAACTCGGAATCGAGCACATACGCGGCCCAGGTATGTCGGTTGAACAGGCCGATCTTTTGCGGCGTCGCGCGCGCGGGATCCTGCCGCAAGCCGATGTATTTGGCGAAGAACATCCAGCGCGGGTCGGAAAGATCCGTGTACGCCCACATCACCAGCGGATTGGTGGGCAGCAGCGCCTCGGGATGTTTGCCGCGGGGCGGCAGCCCGGCCACTCCCACTCCACCCGGCGCCATCATAGTCAGGGCCCAGGGGGCGAACTCCACGCGCCAGGGATTCGCGTTGCGCACGCGGTGGATGACCTCGACGGCATCCTCCGAATCCGACATTCTCACGATGATTTGTTTTTGTAACCTCGGCCCCGGCTCCACCGGCGCCGTCGCTTCCAGCTCTTCACCCCGCACCTCGATCCGCACCGCCGCGTTGTCCGGCGCCCAGGTCGTCTCCAGCCGCTCGGGCGCTACCCACAGCCGATGGCCGCCGCGCAACTGGAACTCCTTCTCGCCGCTCTTGCCCATCTGCTCCGGGAATTCCTTGAACAAGTTACGCCCGCCCACGAATCCGCAGCGGATGATGCGCGGCCCCACGTCCCCGGTCACCACCACCTCGATCCGCCCGTTGCTCACCCGGTAGCAGTTCGGCCATCCCTGGTAGGCAATTTTCTCGATCTTCACCGCACTCATCGCCTCCGCAACCGCAAGCACGGAAACCAGCAGAATCCTGCCCATCCGCGTTATTATACGCTCACCACGGGGGTCTGCTCGCCTCCAGCCAGGCATTGCCCCATAATGGGAAGCTGTAAACCACTCGCGAAGGAGAAAGGCCAGTGAGCAGCATCGGTTTCATCGGTCTGGGAATCATGGGCAAGCCCATGTCCCGCAACCTGATCAAGGCAGGTCACCAACTGGTGGTTTACGACATCCGGCCCGAGCCGGTCGATGAACTGGTGGCCGAAGGAGCGGCGCGCGGCCTCTCACCCAGGGACGTCGGCTCGCGCAGCGACATCGTCATCACCATGCTCCCGGACGGTCCGGAAGTCGAGCAGGTCATTCTCGGGCCTGAGGGCGTGCTGGAGGCTGCGCGGCCCGGCCTGATCGTCGTGGACATGAGCTCGATCAGCCCGGTCGTGGCGCAGAAGGTCGGCCAGGAGTGCCGCAAGCGCGGCGTCGAGTTCTTGGACGCGCCCGTTTCCGGCGGTGAGCCGGGCGCCATCAACGCCACCCTCGCCATCATGGTGGGCGGCGAGCAATCCACTTTCGAGAAGCTCTTGCCCGTTTTCCAGGCTATGGGCAAGACCATCACGCTCACCGGGCCGGTGGGCGCGGGCAACGTCACCAAGCTCGCCAACCAGATCATCGTCGCCCTCAACATCGCTGCGGTTGGGGAGGCGCTGGTACTGGCCACCAAGGCAGGCGTCGATCCTGAGGTGGTTTTCAACGCCATCAAGGGAGGGCTGGCGGGCAGCGCGGTGCTCAACGCCAAGGCGCCCATGATCATCAGCCGCAACTTCAAGCCCGGGTTCCGGATTCGCTTGCACCACAAGGACCTGCGCAACGCACTCAAGGCCGCCGAATCCTTGAACGTGCCGCTGCCCATGACCAGCCTGGTGCAGCAGATGCTGACGGCCTTGCTCAACGAGGGCGAGGGCGAACTGGATCATTCGGGCATCGTGCGGTTCACTGAGCGGCTGGCCAAGGTCGAGATCGCCCCGCAGGCCTGATCGCGCTCCTCGAGCGCCATCCGGCGCAGTTGCCCGCAAGCCGCGTAGACGTCCTGGCCGCGCGGCTTGCGAATGAAGCAGGGCAGCGCGCGTTGAACGAGCGCCTGGAAGGCTTGCACGCGCTCGGGCGCCGGCGGCTGGTAGGGAATGCCGGGGCCGGGATTCAGCGGGATCAGGTTCACCTTGGCCCGCAACTGTCCCAGCAGCCGCACCAGGCGGCGCGCGTCGGCGTCCGAGTCGTTGACTCCGCGGATGAGCACGTACTCGAAGGTCAGCCGCTCCCAGCTTCGCAGTGGATAGCGGCGGCAGGCCTCGAGCAACTCTTCCAGCC
>JBMFPL010000511.1:0-2365 GCA_049969115.1 Bryobacteraceae bacterium
GATGAAAGTGGCGCGCCGCAAGGCCACCGTGGCCAAGATGTACGGCACTGCCAGCGTGGACGGGCGCGTGGTGGCCGAAGCCCAGGTGATGTGCAAGCTCGCGGAAAAACAGCCGGCGCTGGCCGAAGAACTTGAGCCGGCTGCCGAGCCGGCTTCCTGAAGCCGTCTCATGCCCATCCACCCGACCGCTCTGGTATCGCCCGAAGCGCGTATCGCGCCCACCGCCGAAATCGGGCCATACTCGATCATCGGCCCGGAGGTGGAGATCGGCGAGCGCACGCGTTTGATGGCGCACGTCTACGTGGAAGGTCCCACCCGGATCGGCGAGGACAACATTTTCTTCCCTTACTCGACCGTGGGCGTGGCTTCGCAGGATCTCAAATACCGCGGCGAGCGCGCGGAGACGCGCATCGGGCACCGTAACCGCATCCGCGAGTTCGTTACCATCCATCGCGGCACCGAGGGCGGCGGGCGCCTCACTTCCATCGGCGACGACAACTTGCTGATGGCCTACGTGCACATCGCGCACGACGTGCGCGTGGGTAACCACACCGTGCTGGCCAACGGCGTCACCGTGGGCGGGCACGTGGTGATCGGCGACTGGGCGGTCATCGGCGCCTTCACCGGCCTGCACCAGTTCTGCCGCGTGGGCCGGCACGCCATGATCGGCGGCTACAGCGTGGTCACCCAGGACGTGCTTCCCTATTCGCTGACCTGCGGACAGCGCGAGATCAAGGTTTACGGCGCCAACCGCACCGGGCTCGAGCGCCGCGGGTTCCCGGAAGCCACTATCGAGAGCCTCCAGCGTGCCTTCCGGTTGCTGAGCCGCTCGGGGCTCAACACTTCCCAGGCCATAACGCACATTCGCGAGGAAGTGCCCCCCTGCCCGGAAATCGAGGAGCTGCTGGAGTTCATCGCCGCCTCCGAGCGCGGCATCATCAAGTGAGGCAGCGGTGGCCGTGCGCTACGGTCTGATCGCAGGCAGCGGGCGCTTCCCCCTGCTGGCGCTCGAACAGGCGCGCAAGCTGGGCCACGAGGTCGTGGTGGTCGCCATCCGCGAGGAGGCCGCGAAGGAGATCGAAGCGCTCGCCCCGCGCTGCCACTGGATCTCGCTCGGGCAGCTCGGCCGCCTGATCGAAATCCTCAAGCAGGAAGGAGTCGAGGAAGTCGTCCTGGCCGGTCAGGTCAAGCATACCAGCATCTTTTCGGGAATCCGGCCCGACTGGCGGCTGGTCAGGCTGCTGGCTTCCCTGCGCGATAAGAACACCGACGCTTTGATCGGCGCCGTGGTCGCGGAACTGGCCGCCGAGGGGATTCGCGTCACCGATTCCACCGCGCTGCTCAAGCCGCTGCTGGCCAGCGAGGGCGTGATGACGCGGCGCAGACCCCACCGTGAGGAGCAGGCTGACATCGAGTACGGGCGCAGGATCGCCAACGCGCTGGCCGCACTCGACGTGGGCCAGAGCGTGGCCGTGGCCGAGCGCGCCTGCGTGGCGGTCGAAGCGATGGAGGGGACCGACGCCATGCTCCGGCGCGCGGCCAGCTTGGCGAACGGCAGGCCGCTGCGGCTGGTCAAGGTTTCGCGCCGGCGTCGGCACATGCTTTTCGACGTGCCCGTGGTGGGCGCCGGAACGATCCCGGTCATGGTGGAGACTAACACGACTGCGCTGGCCGTAGATGCCGGCCGCACCCTCATGCTGGACCGCGACCAGATGCTGGAAGCGGCCGACGCCGCGGGCATCGCCATCGTCGGCTACCCGCCGCAGGACTGAGTGCCCGCCGCCGCGCGTTCGCGCAGCACGCGCAGCGCTTCCGAGCACAACTGCTCCCATCGCACGGGCTTGGATACGTAGCCGTCCATGCCCGCTTCCAGGCAGCGTTCGCGATCACCTTTCATGGCGTGGGCGGTCATGGCGATGATCGGCGTGTGGACGCCCGCAAGGCGCTCCCGTGTGCGAATGCGGTGCGTGGCCTCCAGCCCGTCCATGCCCGGCATCTGGACGTCCATGAGCACAAGATCGAAGGAGCGCTGCTCGAGCAGCGCCACGGCTTCGCTTCCGTCCGCGGCCGGCGTGATGCGGTGGCCGTGCTTTTCCAGCATGCGTAGCGCCATGCGCGCGTTGACCGGGTTGTCCTCCACGAGCAGGATCTCGAGCGCGGGCAATTCTTCACCCTGCCCAGGCGCGGGGCTCGCCTGTCTCTCGGGCGGCGCGCCGCGCCGCAAGCGGGCGGTAAAGTGGAAAGTGCTGCCCTGGCCAGGCTCGCTCTCCACCCAGATATAGCCTCCCAGCAGGCCGACGAGCCGGGCGCAGATAGCAAGTCCCAGTCCGGTGCCGCCGTACTGCCGGGTGGTCGAGCCGTCCGC
>JBMFPL010000512.1:0-2360 GCA_049969115.1 Bryobacteraceae bacterium
GCCATACTCGTTCAGCCCCAGATAGTAGAGGCCGTAGCCGCCGCGCAGCACCCACTTGTCGCTGACGCGGAACGCCACGCCGAGGCGCGGCTGGAAGTTATTGCGGTCCGGCTCGAACACGTAACGCGGCTGGCCACCCACCCCGGCGAACAAAACGGCGCCCTTGAGCGTTAGGCCCTTGACCTTGTCGGCGATGGGGCTGGGCGCGTTCCAGTCGAAGCCGCGCACCATGCGGTTGTAACGCTCGTAGTTGGGCGTTTCGTAGTCCCAGCGCAGGCCCAGGTTGAGCGTCAGCCGCGGGGTGACCTTCCAGTCGTCGTTGAAGAAGACGGCGTAGTAACGGTGCAGGAAGGTCGGGTCAATGTTGCGGTCCACGTAGGCGCTGCTCGGGTAACCAAGCAGGAACGTCGCGATCTCGTTGCCCGAGACCGCGTCGGCGCGCAGCGCGCTGGCCTGGGTCCAATTGCGCCCGAAGCTGTAGCGACCGCTGGCCATGCCCGGGTTAGCCGTGTTGTCCTTGTACTGGCGCGCCTCGAAGCCCAACTTCATGTAATGCCGCGAGACCACCAACCCGGCGTTGGGTTGCAGGCTGTAAGTGTCGTTGGTGGAAGTGTTCAGCAAGCGGTCGGCTCCCGCCGCCTGGTAAATGCCCAGGTCGAAGCGTGGGAACTGCAAGCGCGTGAACTGGGCGACCAACGCAGGATCGAAGCCCAGCCGCCGCGGATCGAAGCCGGCGCCATAACTGTTGCCGGTGGTTTCCTCCCAGCGGTTCAGCCCGGCGCGCAGGTTGAAGGTCATGCGCGGGCTGAGAGTTGAGGTCCAGTCGAAGACCCAGGTGCGGCCGTTGCGCTTGAGCGGCGCGTTACCCGTAGGTTCGGCCGGGTTCGGCGTGGGCCACACCAGCGCGCGGTATTCTTCGAACGGGTTCTGGCCGTAGCGGAAGTAGAAGGTGTTCTTGGAATTGAGCACGTAATCCAGGCGGCCGGTCCACTGGTCAAAGCCACAGTTCCAACGGGAGCGGTAAATGTAGTTATTGATGTGCGCCGGGCCTTCGCCCTGCCAGTTAGGCGGCGGGTAATACTTGAAGACCTCCAACGCGATGGGATTGATGCGGCTGGCCGGCAGGCGGTTACCCGCGAATGGTTGCCGCAGCCCGTCGCGCGTGGTAGTGAGCGGATCGTAAATGATGACCGGCTGCCCCTGGGCGTTGTAGAGCGTCGAGAAATCGCCCGTGCGCCACTCCATCAACGGGAAGGTGCGGGTCCCAGGGTCGCCTGTGCGCTGCCGCAT
Organism: Bryobacteraceae bacterium; assembly: GCA_049969115.1. Lineage (GTDB taxonomy): Bacteria > Acidobacteriota > Terriglobia > Bryobacterales > Bryobacteraceae > DTHT01. Next base: position 1,291 of record JBMFPL010000512.1, read on the forward strand.
CCCTTCGTAGTTCAGTAGCCAGAACAGGCGATTGCGCCCGTCATAGAGCCTGGGCAAGTAAACGGGGCCCGCCAGTTGGAACCCGAACTGGTTGATGTGGAAGGGCGCGCGCGGTTGCCCACCGCGGTTCAGCTCGCTGGTGTTGGCGTTGAGTTTGTCGTTCTGGAAATGCTCGAAGAGGGTGCCGTGAAACTCGTTGGTCCCGGACTTGGTGACGATGGTGATGATGCCGCCGCCCGTGCGGCCATATTGGGCGTCGTACGTGTTGGTCAGCACGCGGAACTCCTGAACCGCCTCCATGGTGGGGACGTGGATCACGGTGCGGTCCGCGCGCACGTTGCTGATGCCATCCAGCAGCACCTCGTTCTCCTTGTTCTTGCCGCCGTTGATCGAGATGCCCGAGGTGCCAGCGATATCGAAGGAACGCAGGTAGCGCCAGTCGCCCGCCTTGATCACGCCGGCGGCCGCCCAGGCGAGCTGGAAGGGGTTACGTCCCTGGGTCGGCACCATGCTGATCAACTCGTTGGCGATGACCTGCGAGCGGGTGGCGCTTTCGGTCTGAAGCAGGGAAACCGACTCACGCACGGTGACGCTCTCGGTCAACTGCCCGATCTGGAGCGTCACGTCCAGGCGAAGCTTGTCCTGCGCCTGCAAGACAATGTTCTCGCGCACGAAGCGCTTGAATCCGGGCTGCTCCACCGTCAGCCGGTAGACGCCCGGCGCAAGGAAGGGTGTGACGTAGTTGCCGCTCTCGTTGCTGGCAACCGTGAACGAAACGTTCTGGGCTACGTTCGTGACCGTGACCGTGGCCCCTGCCACCGGCGCCCCGCTGGGATCCGTGATCAGCCCGGTAATGGTGGCCCGGACTTCCTGAGCCGCAGCGGCGACCGCCAACAGGCACACCAACCCGAGGAGGAGAAAGACCTTTCTGCGCTGCATCTCAACCCCCTAGCGGCCGGAAAGAACTTACCCGGTCGGTATTTTAGGGCGACAAAGTGACGTTGTCAAGCCCCGAATTGGGTCATCTAAAATGTCACCGAAACGAGGATCGTTGGGTCGGCTAAAAAGTA
>JBMFPL010000513.1:0-2358 GCA_049969115.1 Bryobacteraceae bacterium
GCTGATGTACGGCTGCCACCCGGCCCACCACATCGGCATGCCGGGAACCATCATCGTGCGCGAGAACGTGGCCCGCGAGCTGCTCATTGACGTCATGCTGGGCCTGTGGAACGACGGCTTCCGCAAGCAGATCATCCTCAACAATCACGGTCAGCTCTGGGTCCTGGAAGCCGCTTTGCAGCAGTTCGTCAAGCGCTACCAGTTGCCCGGCATCTATCGCGTCATTGACTGGCATCGCGCCGTGCGCGAAATGTGGCGAACCAAAGACCGCGGCGGCGACTGGGAGACCAACTTCATCCACGCCGACGAGGCCGAAACCTCCGTCGGGCTGTTGTTGTTCCCCGAAATGGTGGACATGAGCCGCGCCGTGGAGACCGAACCGAAGGCCCTGCTGCCCGGCGGCCACATGGATACCGCCGTGGACGCTTTCGGCCGTCCCAGCCGCTGGTCGGAAAGCGAAGGTCACGCCGCCTTCGAAATCTCCGGCACGCCCGAAGGCGTGGTGGGCAAACCCACCCTGGGCGAGGCGCGCAAGGCCAAGCGACCGCTGGCCGCCATCCTTCGTTACCTCACCCTGCTCATCGAGGAGTGGCTCGAGGCCTTCCCGCCGGGCAAGGTCCCCGCGACCAGCGACGTCAGCCTGCGCGATCCGCAGGAACTGGAGCCTTATCTGCGCGAGCCCATGAGCCAGGGGTGGAAGTCGATCTACGCACTGCCCCCCATCCTCGAGCTGGGATGACCGCGTTTCCCCTTGCCCTGACGGCCACGCCCGCCGAGGTCCGCTCCGCGCCCATCCTGCTGCGGGGCGACCTCGCGGGCGCCTTCAGAATCGCCGCCGAGCTGGGCTGCGCCGGCCTGGAAATCCATATCCGCCACGCCGCGGATGCCCAGGCCGGCCAGCTCCGCCGGCTCATGGCCGAATACGGCCTCGCTGTCCCCACGCTGGGCACCGGCATGGCTGCGACCCTGGATGGCCTCACGCTTTCCCATCCCGACGCCGCCACCCGCCGGCGTGCCCTGGAACGCCTTCGCGGCCATGTAGACCTGGCGGCCGAAATTGGCTCCGCCGTCACCATCGGCAGCGTCAGCGGCCGCCTCGGTGCGGACGAGACCGCGCGCGGGCAGCGGCGGGTCGCTGCCCTGGAAGCTCTGGCCGAGCTTTGCCATTACGCCGCCGGGCGCGGCGTCACCGTGCTGCTGGAGCCGCTCAATCGCTACGAGTGCGACTACCTGAATACCCTGGCTGACGCCTTTGCCGTCGCTGAACACATCGCGGCGCCCAACCTCCGCGTGCTGGCGGATACTTTTCACATGAACATCGAGGAATCGGACATGGCCGCCGCGCTGGCCGCGGTTGCGCCGCGCCTCGGTCATGTTCATCTGGCGGATTCCAACCGCCAGGCGCCCGGCCGAGGCCACCTCGACTTCGGGCCTGTGCTCGCCATGCTGGCCCGCCTCGGCTACCGCGGCTTCCTGTCTTTCGAAGTTTTCCCCGTGCCCGATCCCGTCACCGCCGCGCGCCAGGCGGTGGGCACGGTGCATGAACTTTGCCGAGCCATCACGGTTGCGCAGAAAGGATAGTGAGCTATGCCCCAGGAGAAACTTCGTTTCGCTGTTTTCGGCGTGGGCCGCATCGGCCGCATCCACGCCGCCAATCTGGCCACCCGCATCCCGCGCGCGGAAGTCGTGGCGCTGGCCGACGTCGTCCCCGACGCTCTGGCCGCGGCCGCCGTCCGCCTGGGCGTGCCGCGGACTTACAGCGATTACCGGCAGGCGTTGGAGGCTGCCGACGTGGACGCGGTGGCGGTGTGCACCCCCACCGACACCCACTACCAGATCCTGCTCGATGCGGCCAGCGCTCGCAAGCACATCTTCTGTGAAAAGCCCGTCGAGCTGGACGTGGACAGGATCCGCCACATCAACCGCCACGTGGCCGAATGCGGCGTGCAGATGATGGTCGCTTTCAACCGCCGCTTCGATCCCAACTTCGCCAAGGTGCACGAGCTGGTGCGCGCAGGCAAGATCGGCGTGCCTCACCTGGTGCGCATCACCAGCCGCGATCCCTCGCCGCCACCGGAAAGTTACCTCCGCAGCTCGGGTGGCCTGTTTCTCGATATGACCATCCACGATTTCGACATGGCCCGCTTCCTCACCGCCAGCGACGTCATCGAGGTTTTCGCCCGCGCCACCGTGCTGGTGGATCCCATGTTCGAGCGAGCCGGCGACTGGGACACCGCCGTCACCCTGCTCAGCTTCGCCAGCGGCGCTCTGGGCGCCATTGACAACTCCCGCAAGGCGGTCTACGGCTACGACCAGCGGGTGGAGATCTTCGGCAGCGAAGGCATGGTGGCCGTGTCC
>JBMFPL010000514.1:0-2351 GCA_049969115.1 Bryobacteraceae bacterium
CTGGGGGCCGGGCGAGGTCGACGGTCCCGAGCTTCTGCCCGGCCGCTGGAGCGTGGAGAATCACCCCCCGGCGCGCGGCGAGGCGCCCGAGCCGGTGGAAGACACCGCCGTCCGCGTCCGTGTCACCGCCGGCGGCAACTGGGTCATCCTCAAGCAAACCGGCTTTTCGGTCGAGCAGGGCGCGCCCTATGTGGCCGAGGTCGAAATGCGCGCTGACCTGCTGCCCGGCGAGCGCCGCACGGTTTACTGGGACGTCAAGCTGGACGTCAGCCCCTGGCGCACGCAGCGCGGCATCAATGTCGAAGTGGACAGCCAGTGGCGCAAGTTCCGCATGAGCTTCACGGCATCGTTCGCCATGACCGACAACGGCCGCTTCGGCCTTTCCATCGAGCGGCTGGCGGGAACCTCCCTGTATGTGCGCAACGCCAGCCTCAGGCGCGCCGGGCGGCGCTCGCTGGGCGACGGCCAAACCCTCGAAGAAGGCAATGTCGAGCTGGTGGGCAGCGAAGAAATCGCAGTCGAGCCGCGAGTCAACGATTTCCTCGCCTTCCTGGTGGAATGCGACCGCCGCTACCTCGAGACGATCCGCGACGCGGTGCGCGCGGCCACCGACGATCTGGTCCCCGTCACCGGCACCCAGATGAGCTACGGCGGGCTGCTGAACCTGGACTCACACCGGGATCTGGACTATCTTGACAACCACTTCTACGTGGACCACTACAACTTCCCCAACGTCGCCTGGGATGCGCGCGACTGGCGCATCCGGGACAGTTCGGCCGTGGGCAGCGGCCTTCAGGCCCTGTCCAACATGGCCCTCGCCCGCGCTTTCGGGCGGCCCTACACGGTCAGCGAATACAACCAGCCCTGGCCCAACCGCCAGGGAGCGGAAATAGACCCCACCGTGGCCGCTTTCGCTGCGTTGCAGGACTGGGATGGGGTCGTGCATTTTGCCTACGAGCATTCCCGCACCTGGGACGCAGGCGTTCCCCATGGGTTCAACCTCAATGGCGATTGGGGCAAGTGGGTGAATTTCAGGCAGGCTGCGTGGCTGTTCCGCTCGGGCGTCCTCGAGGCGGCCCGCGAGCGCATCGAGCTGCCCGTCAGCGAACAAGACCGCCTGCGCGCCGGCCGCGAAAAGCGCAACTCAGCCATCGCAGCCTTTCTCACCAGCCTGGCCGGCTTCGACCCCGCCGTCTGTTTCCTGCACGCTTGCGGGCTGCGAACTGGCGCCGACAACGAATGGCCGGAAAACGCTCGCAATCCGGGAGAGCCGCCCTACGTGAGCGACACGGGGCAACTCGTTTACGATCTGCGAGCCCGGCGGCTCCTCATCCGTGCCGATCGCGCGGCGGGGATCATTGGCTATGTGGAAGGCATAGCCGCCTCTGGTCCCATCGCATTCGAGCTGGCACCCGACAGCAGGAACTTTCTCACCTTGCTGGTGACTTCGCTCGACGACAGGCCGCTCGACCAGTCCGAGCGACTGCTGGTTTCCCTGCCCGGCGCAACTTTGCGCAGTCAGCCCGGAACGGCCCCGCCACGGTCGCAGCAGTTGATCAATTACCCCGGCAGCATGGACTGGTTCACGCTCGAACCCGACGCTCCCAACAAGCCTTCGGGGAACTTGAATGCCGGCGCCGCGCCAGTGTGGATGGAACGTGTCGAGGGCGTGCTGTCGCTTCGAACGCGAGCGGCGCGGCTGACGGTTTACCCGCTCGATGGCGCCGGGCGGCGCCTGGAGCCGCTGGACGACCGGTGGGTTTGCCCAGGGGAGGGCGGCTTCCGCATCCACTTGCAGGCTGAGGGACAGCCGCTGACGCCCTGGTACGAAATCGTGGCCGAGTTTTGAGCGTGGGCCCTCAAGCGCGGGCGGCCATGCGCTTCAGGAACTGGATTCCCTCGATCGCGATCCGGTCAGGGCTCGTCTCCAGGTCCCGCCAGATGGAAGCCGCCGCCGAGATGCCGCCCAGAGCGAAACCGAAACTCTCGATGGTCAGCCAGCCGTCGTAGCCCACATCGCGCAATGCGGCGAAAACCGCCTCCCATTCTACGTGCCCGGTCCCAGGGGTGCCACGATCGTTCTCACAGGCGTGTACGTGCTTGAGGCGGGGGCCGGCGAGCCGGTAAGCCGCGCCCAAATCCTTCTCTTCGATGTTCAGGTGAAAGGTGTCGAGGAGCACGCCGACCCGCGGATGCCCGACCTCGTCCACCAGCGCGATGGCGTCGGCCACCGTGTTCAGGAAGTACGTCTCGAACCGGTTCAGCGGCTCGATGGCCAGCGTCACGCCGTGCGCATCCAGCACGGGTCCCAGCTCGCGGTAGCCTTCCACTGCCCAGCGCCATTCATCCGG
>JBMFPL010000515.1:0-2341 GCA_049969115.1 Bryobacteraceae bacterium
CGTCAGCCACGCTCAAGGCCGAATACGGGTGGTGATCGTGCACCACTCGCCCGAACAGGGCGATGCGCCCGTTGCCGCAGGGAATCACCGTCTCGGGCCTCAGCGAGGTGGTCTCCAGCGCGGCGGTCAGGGTCACCACCTTGAACACAGATCCTGGCTCGAAGGGCACCGAAACGGCGTGGTTGCGCGAGCGCACCTGGTCTTCCTGCCGATTGCGCGGGGGCTGGTTGGGATCGAACCCGGGATAGCTGGCCAGCGCCAGCACCTCGCCCGTGTGCGGGTTCATCACCACCACACTCCCGCTCGAGCACCCGTTGGCCGTGGCGGCGGCTTCGAGCTCCCGCTCAGCCACGAACTGGATTCTCTCGTCCAACGTCAGTCCCAGGCTCACGCCGGGTCGCGGGGGATCAAACTCCAGCGGCTGCACCACCCGGTCCCACACATCGGCCACCGTCGTGAGCACGCCCTTCTGCCCCGCCATTTCGCCATCCAGAGCCCGCTCCAAGCCCACCACGCCCCGCTGCTCAAAGTCCACGCTCCCGATGACGTGCGCAGCCAGCGTTCCCTTGGGGTAATAACGGACCACCTCGGGCCAGAGCTGAATCCAGGGCCTTCGCAGCGCCCTGAGCTGGCGCGATTCCTCGGGCAGGATCCGGCGTTTGATGACGAAGTGGCCCGCACGCCGGCTCCTGAGGCGCTCGAGTTTGTCGCGCAGCGGCTGGTAAGGAAGGCGCAGGATCCGGCTGAAAACCGCGGCTGCTTCTTCGGCGCTGGGGATGTGACGCGGGTCCACGGTGACGGTGTCCCGCAAAAGGCTGGCAGCCAGCAGCGAGCCGTTGCGGTCCACAATGAGACCGCGCGCCGCCGGCAGCTGGTCGCGGCGGACGTGCTGTTTTTGGGCTGCCTTGCAGTGCTTCTCGTACTGGACCACCTGGAGCTGGAACAGGCGCACCAGCAGCACAGCCGCCCACAGCGCGAAGCCGGTACCAAAGAACCCGAGAACCCGTCGCGTGCGAAGCGCAGACCCCGGGTCCACGGTTCCCCTCCGTCCAAGCCCTTACCTTGCGGCCGCCACCGGCGCGCCCTGGCCTTGTTGCCGGCCAGCACGTACTCGGGCCGCCAGCGTCTGGTCAGGCCTCGGGCTCAAGGCCAGCACCTGGCTTGGCGCCGGATCCACTAAGTCCAAGGTGCGCGCCCATTCCTCCAGCCGCTGCGGGCTCAGCCGGGCCGCCTCCTGTGCCTCGACTTCCAACTTCTGCGCCAGCAGGCTCTGATGCTCGGCTCGCAGCACGAGCAGCCGGCGCTCCCCGGCCCGGAGCAGGATGTGAGGCAGGAAGATCACGATCAGCATCGCGAGCAGCAGTCCGGCAGCCATTAGCAACCTGCGCAGCGCCGGCGCAGCGTTCTGGGCAGGCACGCGTTCGAGGCGACTGTTGTCGATCGCCTTGCGGAACAGGTAGACATCTTCGAAGGGCAGCGGCGGCAGCCGGGATTCCCATGCCTGCCAGTGCACAGGCCGGGACGCCGGAGCCGCATCCGGCGTGTTCCAGTCATTGGGGAGCGTGGCCATCTTCAGCCTCCCGTTTGCTCGAGCACCCGCACCGCCACAGGTGCGGCTAACGCATCTCGACCGCACGCAGCCTGGCGCTGCGCGCGGCAGGATTCAGGCGAATTTCCTTTTCCGAGGGCCGGATTACATGCTTGTGCAGGCGCGCGGCGCGTCCCTCGCGCATCCAGTGCTGGAATGCCTGCTTCACCATGCGGTCCTCGGTGGACATGAAGGAAATGATCACCACACGGCCTCCGGGCCGCACGATTTCGGGGACGGCGGCCAGCAGCGCCTGGAGTTCCTCGTCCTCGCGATTGACCGCGCGCCGCAAGGCCATGAAGGTTTTGGTCGCCGGATGGAGCTTGCCCCTGCGCGGCGCGACCTCTTCGATCAGGCGCGCCAGTTCGCGCGTGGTTCGCAGAGGCCGCGCCCGCAGGATCGCCCTGGCAAGTCGCTCCGACAACCTCCTTTCGTTGCCCGCATCGGAAAGCATGCGGACAAGCTGTTGGTATGAGAGCCGGTCGAGCAGTTCCGCCGCCGTGATGCCCGAGGAGCGGTCGTAACGCATGTCCAGCGGCCCATCGGACGAGAACGAGAAGCCGCGCTCGCCCGAGGTCAGTTGGGCGAAGCTGGGACCCAAGTCGGCCAGCAGACCGTCCACTTGCGGAAAGCCCATCGCGGCCAGCGCACCGGGCAGCGTGGAGAACCAGCCGTGGCGATAACGGATCCGTTCTGCCCAGCAGAACGCCTTGCGCCGCGTCGCCTCGAGCGACTCCGCATCGCAGTCGTTGG
>JBMFPL010000516.1:0-2323 GCA_049969115.1 Bryobacteraceae bacterium
GTGCAGGCTCCGCCACGGCAACTTGCTGCGCCGGGGCCGGTTGAGCAAGGGTTTCGGGCGGAGCGGCAGGAGCAGCCCGGGTCGGGCTACTGGGAGCGGGCGCGGCAGCGACGGTTGGCTGCCGCTGCGCACCTTGGGCAGGGGAGCGGGATGGCGCAGGCGACGCGGCCGAATCCGGAGACCGCGAAACCACTGGCGCCGAGCTTGTTACTGGGGTCGGGGAGTCGACAGTAGGCGAGACGGGCGTCCCTGGTTTCGCGGCCATTGGGGCAGGCTGCGATTCTTCTGCGCGGCTGTGGCCAACAGGACCACTCACTGAAGCGTTCAGGTTGCCGCCACGTTTCGCGAGTTCCGCCTTCATGACCTCCCACCACAATTGCGACACCGCTCCCTTGTCCAAGCTCTCGGGCCGGCTTGAACTCGCGCCGCGCTTCGCGGTCTGCGTTGCGGGAGCCGGTTGCGCTGCGGTGGTCCTGAGGAATCGTTTCCAGCCCAGATAAGCCCCTGCGCCCAGCAGCACCACGGCCACGGCGAGACCAGCGATGAAGGCGCCGCTCGCGCGACGCGACGGCGGCTTGGTCGGGATGCCGCCATAGGATTGCGCGGGTGAGGGCACTGCGGGCGGCGAGGTCGAAAAGGCGCCGGGAGCAGAGCCGGTCCATGGGGCCAGTTCGGCGGCCACGGGGCGGGAAGAAATCTGCGGCGCCCCCGGCTGCGCGGTTGCGGCGCCCCATGATGCCTGCGCTCCCGCCAGGGGCTGGCCACAGGAAGTGCAGAATTTCGCGCCGGGTTTCACCTCTTGATTGCACGCCGGACATTTCGGTGCGAGCTGTCCCGCCGCAGGAGCGCCCAACGGCTGGCCGCAGCCTGTGCAGAAACGCATGCCGGCTTGGTTCGTGGTCCCGCAGGCTGGACATTGCATCGTTCCACCTCCCAGTCGGCCTTGGCCCGGCCGCGCCCCCCTGACGATTGGGCGAGCGAGCAAAAGGACAGAGTAGTGTACTATATTCGTCAGCTTCGCGCTAGGGCATAGCGCCGCTCGGGCTCCGGCGGGCGCTCGCCCGGTGGAGGTATTTGAGTCAAATGAACGTTTTATGCAAGGCTTCGGCAGTACCTTCAATTAGGGGCTTGCAACGTCTGGGATGGGATGGGGTTTCCCGAGCACTGGCCACCATCGTAGCGCTTGCCTTCGCGACGCCCGGCAGCGTGCGGGCGACGCCGCCCGAACTCGCGGAAAAGACCGAAATGCGCGTGAGGCTGCTCGCTCCAGTCTCGACAGCCGCCAACAAAAAGGGCGACAAGGTCACCGCCATGGTGGTGGCCCCGCCGGAATGGCAGGGCGCTTCCATCGAGGGAGAGATTCGGGAGTCGAAAAGCGGCAACAAGTTCAAGGGCAGGTCAACGCTGCTGTTCGGATTCCACACGCTGTTCCCCAAAGAAGGCAGCCCTATCGCCATCACCAGCGACGTGAAATCGTTCACCAACTCCAAAGGCCAGGCTAACGTGGACGAGGAGGGGTTCATCATCGAGAAGAAGAACAACCTGGGCAAGGTGGCGGCGGCCTCCGGCGTCGGCGCTTTGATCGGCGCCCTGGCAGGCGGGGCGCGCGGTGCCGCCATCGGGGCCGGAGTGGGAGCAGGGGCGGCGCTCATCCTCGTGCAATTCACGGCCAAGGCGCCCGATATTCGCTTCGATCCCGGCTCGGAAATCCTGCTCAGCGTCAGCCCGCGCCGGGAAAAGGCGCAACAATAAGGCCTGGCGTAGCGTGATCGGAGTTCACCAAAGGGGGCGAATGCGAACGCGGGAAGCTCCTCCCTGGGTGTGAACTCTGCCCTGCCAGCCCAGCTCTTGTGGGAACATGGAGCGGGAGACGGGATTCGAACCCGCGACGTCCAGCTTGGGAAGCTGGCATTCTACCACTGAATTACTCCCGCCCCGCGGGTCTCAGTGGCTTCCGTGACTGATTGTAGCAGAATCCGGAGCGGCGCGGAAGACCCAATGTGTGACACTCCCCGCTTCAGTTTTCTGCGCCGCGACCCGCCGACTGAAACTCAGCCGGCGGCGGTCGCCGCTAGGGCTCACCTGTAAAAGGCCCTGGCAGTGCGGGCAGAATAAATTTCGCCCGGCCGCCGCAACCGGCCCGATTCGACTTCGTAGACATAAGCAGTGATCCGCACCTCATCGGGAATCAGCGGATGGCTGCGCAGCGCCTGCACTTGCTCCAGCGCCGCCCTGTCCACGTCCTCAATCGTTTTCCACCACCGGTAAACTGCCTCGCGCGGCAACCGGAACTCTGGCAAGCCGGGATCCAGCGCAATCTGGT
>JBMFPL010000517.1:0-2321 GCA_049969115.1 Bryobacteraceae bacterium
AACGAGCGCCCGCGCTGGTCGCCCGATTCCAAGACTATCGCTTTCGTTTCCGACCGCAGTGGTTCTGCGCAGATCTGGCTCATGAACGCCGATGGCAGCCAGCCGCGGCCACTCACCCGCTTGCCCACCGAAGCAGGCGGCGTGCTGTTTTCGCCCGACGGCCGCAGGCTGCTGTTCACCTCCGAGGTCTACCCGGAGTGCGGGGCCGACGAGGCTTGCAATCAGAAGAAGCTGGACGAGGAGAAAGCCTCCCCGGTCAAGGCGCGCATCTACACCACCCTGCTTTACCGGCACTGGGATCGCTGGCAGGGCAAGCGCCGCTCGCATTTGTTCTCCATCCCGGTGGAGGGAGGCAAGGCGGTGGATCTGACGCCCGGGGATCGCGATGTGCCGCCTTTCTCGCTGGGCGGGCCCGACGACTACGCGATTTCACCCGACGGCGCCGAAGTCTGCTACGCGATGGTGAGCGATGCCGAGCCGGCGGTCAGTACGAACTCAGACCTGTACGCGGTTCCCATAACCGGGGGCCAGCCACTGCGCATTACCTCCAATCCCGCGGCGGACAACTCGCCGGCCTACTCACCCGACGGCAAGTACTTAGCCTTCCGCATGCAAACACGGCCGGGCTACGAAAGCGATCGCTGGCGCCTCGCCGTGCTCGAACGCGCCACGGGCAAGCTCACCGTGCTCACGGAAAATCTGGACCGGTGGGTCACTGGCTTCACCTGGTCGCCTGATTCGACCCGGCTATTCTACACGGTGGAGGACCGCGGTCGCCAGATCGTGCACATGATTCCGGTCACCGGCGGCGGAGCGCGGACCATCATAAGCGGCCCCGGCTATGTCAGCGACGTGCAATTCACTCCCGATGGAAAGACCATGCTTTACCTGGGCCAGAGCGGGACGCAGCCGGCCAAACTGTTTCGCGTCTCCTCCAGCGGCGGCGCGCCCGAGCCACTCACCCGCATCAACGACGCGTTCCTGTCGGCCTACCAGCTTTCCGAGTTCGAGGAATTCTGGGTGGATGCGCCGGACCGCACGCGCGTGCACAGCTTTCTGCTCAAGCCTCACGGCTTCCGCGAGGACCGCAAGTACCCCGTGCTTTTCCTGATCCATGGCGGTCCTCAGGGCGCCTGGGACAACAACTGGGGATACCGCTGGAACCCCCAGGTTTTCTCGGGCGCAGGCTATGTGGTCGTGATGCCCAACCCGCGTGGCTCCACCGGCTTCGGGCAAAAGTTCATTGACGAGATCAACGCCGACTGGGGCGGCAAGGTCTTCGACGACATCATGGCCGTGGTGGACTACGTGACCGCCTTCCCCTACGTGGATCCGGAGCGCATGGCGGCCGCGGGCGGCTCTTACGGCGGCTACATGGTCAACTGGATCCTCGGACACACCCAGCGCTTCCGGGCCTTGATCTCCCATGCCGGCGTGTTCGATCTGCGCAGCATGTTCGGCGAAACCGAAGAGCTATGGTTCCCCCTGTGGGAGTTCTCGGGGCCGCCCTGGGAAAACCCCGAATTGTACGCGCGCCTGTCGCCAAGTTTCTACGTCAAGCAGTTCCGCACCCCCACCCTGGTGATTCACGGGGAACTGGACTACCGCGTGCCTTACGGGCAGGGATTGCAGCTTTTCACCGCGCTCCAGCTTCAGAAAGTGCCCTGCAAGCTGCTGCTGTTCCCCGACGAAGGCCACTGGATTCTCAAGCCGCAGAACAGTCTTCTCTGGTACAAGACCTTCATCGAGTGGATCAATGAATGGGTCAACAAGCGACCTGCGCCTGCACCGGCGCCCGAGGCCGCGCCCCCGAAACCTTGAGCGTTCAGCGCGTCGCCTGCCGCCCGTGTTCCGGTATGCGCCACAGATAGATCTTGTGGCCGTTGACCTCGATTTCCTTTTCCGGCGGCCAGTCACCCATGTCGTGGCAGTGAGAGACCACGCGCGTGCCGGGTTTGAGTTCGCGCAGCAGCTTCGGGCGCAACTTGAGGTTGACCCAGGGCCACAGGTACAGCGTGACGACGGTCGCTTCGCGGATGTCGGCTTCAAAAAGATCTTCGTTGCGGAAACTGACGCGCCGCTCGACGCCCGCCTGGCGTGCGTTTTGGCGAGATTCGGCGATGCGCTGGGGGTCGATGTCAATGCCCACGCCGCGCGCGCCGAAATCTCTGGCGGCGGCGATCACGATGCGCCCGTCTCCACAGCCCAGATCGTAGACCACGTCGCGGCTGGTCACCCCGGCCAGCTCGAGCATGGCACGGACCACCTCGGGCGGCGAGGGCTCGTAGCGGACATCGGGCGGGCGCAAGGGCTTCTGTGCG
>JBMFPL010000518.1:0-2290 GCA_049969115.1 Bryobacteraceae bacterium
CCAGGGCCTGCTCCCGGCTTTCGGCCAGCAGCTTGGTGTACTCGTGGATTTCGCCGCCCACCACGTTGCGCAGCCAGGCCAGGATGTCCTTGCCCAGGTGACGCGCCCGCACGCAACTGCCGCGCACCAGCCCTACCGTCTTGCGGATCCGCTTGCCGGGAACTTCGAAAGTGGTCACCAGGATCATTTCTTGACGCTCCTGTAACGGTCATGCGGCAGCTCGAGCAATCGCTCGCGCAGGACAGAGAAAAACAGCAGCAGGAACCCGACCACCACGGCCCCGCCCAGCACTTCCCGTAGCGTCGGCGGGCGCCAGTGAAGCAGCGCCATGACCAGCGAATAAAGCAACAGCGCGGCCGCTCCCCCGCAGATCAGGATCCAGCCCAGCCCGCGGGTTGCGCGCACCGAGAGTCGCCTCGCCAGCTCTTCCATCTTGTCCTCCGGGGGAACGGGGAAGACCAGTTCGCCAGTCAGGCGCTTGAGCCTCTCGAGCTGGGCCACTTGTTCGCGGCAATCCGCGCACTCTTCCAGATGGACCCGCACGCGCTGGCTGTCGGCCTGCGTCAGCTCGTCGTCCAGCCAGGCCGACAACAGGCTGCGGATCTGCTCATGTCGTTCGGGGCTCATTCCAAGTACCTCGCCAGCCGGCGCCGCAGACGCTCGCGCGTCGCGCAACCGGGAACTAACCAGCGCCGGCGTCGTGCCCGTGATGCGCGCGATCTCCTCGTATCGGAGGCCGTGAAAATCCTTGAGCAGCAGCACCTCGCGCTGCTCTTCAGGCAGGTGCACGATGGCCCGCCACAGGGCCACTCGGAGCTCTTCCCTGCTCGCCAGCGTATCGGGGCCGGGCTGGGCGCCGGCCCCCAGGTCCCAACCGGTCTCGGTCTCCCGGCGGACGGATCGCTTGCGCAGCAAATCAATAGCCAGATTGCGCAGGATGGCGTAGAGCAGGGGGACAGGCGGCTGGGAACGATCCCGCCTGGCCCAGGTCTTGTGCAAGCGCAGGAAGGCCTCCTGGGTCAGCTCCATGGCGTCGTCGGGATCTCCTACCATCTGCAAAGCGAACTGGTAGGCGCGCCGGCTGTGCTTGCGGAAGAAGGCGTCCAGGCCTTCCTGTTCGCTGTCGATGATCGGCGCCTGGGCTGCCTGGGTGTCCGCCATCCTGTCCCGTATCAATATAACGGGCGGGCGGCGCTTTCCTTGCGGGAAATTTCACCGCGGCTGCGGGGTTTACTTGAGCTCGAGGATTTCCTTCTCCTTGAGCTTGACCGCCTGTTCGAGCTTTTCCATGTAGGTGTCGGTGATCTTCTGGACCTCGTCCAGGGCGCGCCGCTCGTCGTCCTCGCTGATCAGCTTGTCTTTCATCATCTTTTTCAGCGCCTCGTTGGCCTCGCGGCGCGCGGCGCGCAAGGCGACGCGGTGGTCCTCGGCGATCCCGTGCAGGTGCTTGACCAGCTCGCGGCGGCGTTCTTCGGTCAGCGGCGGAATGGGTACGCGGATGATCCTGCCGTCATTGGAGGGATTCAGCCCGAGATCCGAGGCCCGGATGGCCTTCTCGATGGCGCCGATCTGGGAAACGTCCCAGGGCTGGATGGTGATCAGGTTAGGCTCGGGCACGTGCAAGGACGCCAGTTGGTTCAATGGCGTCGGGGTGCCGTAGTAATCCACACGCACCGGCTCCAGCAGGCTCACCGAAGCGCGCCCGGTGCGGATGGTGGCCATCAGGTGCTGCAAGTCCGCGAGCACCTTTTCCATGCGCGTTCTAACGAAGGAGTAAACGTCCTTAACCGTCTGGAAGGTTTGCGTCGCGGGTGCGCTGCGTTGTTCCTTCATAGGATCCGTTCGCTCCGGCTGAAATGACTGCCCGGCCCGCCGGCCGCCCCTCTCGCATTATAGTCCGGGCGCCTACCCGCTCTGGCTCATGAGGGTGCCCACGGGTTCGCCCCGAACCACGCGGAGGATGTTGCCCGGCACGTTGAGGTTGAAGACGATGACCGGGAGGTTGTTATCCCGGCACATGGCCACGGCGGTGGCGTCCATCACTGCCAAGCCGCGAGCCAGCACCTCGTCATAGCCGATCCGGCGGAACAAAACCGCATCGGGATGTTTCAGCGGGTCCTTGTCGTAGACCCCGTCCACCCGCGTTCCCTTGGCCAGCACTTCCGCCCGGATCTCCAGGGCGCGCAGCGTAGCCGCCGTATCGGTGGAAAAGTAAGGGTTGGAAGTGCCCGCCGCGAACAACACCACGCGGCCCTTTTCCAGGTGCCTGAGCGCCCGGCGGCGGATGTAA
>JBMFPL010000519.1:0-2284 GCA_049969115.1 Bryobacteraceae bacterium
GCAGCCGGGCTTCGTCGGCGATGACGTCGCCCACGTAGTAGGGAAGGCCGCAGTTGGCGTAGGAGACGTGCGGGCCGCGCTCGAACATGACGATGTGAGCTTGTTCGTCCAGGCGGCGGGCCCGCGCGGCGCAGGCCGCCCCGCCCGCGACTCCCCCGACAATCAGGATGCGTTTGGGCATGTGCGGTCCAAAGAGACCATGGTAACGGAGAGCGAAGGGCTGGCGAAGCGGGCAAACCATTTCTTCAACGTTTTGTTTTACTTGGCGGGAGCTGTCTCCGGGATCGCTTTGCTAAAATCGTGGGCGAGACCCGATGCGAGGCGCGGTCATCCTCGGCTTGCTGTGGGCTTGGGTCTGGCCGGATGCCGCGCGGTTGCTCGCCGCCCAGCGCCCGCGCCAGCAGTGGCCCCTGCCTGTGGCTGAGCCCAAGAAAGACGAACCCGAGGAGCCCACCCAGGTCCTGGAACTTCCCAAGGAACCTCCGGCCAGCGTAGTTGCCGACAGCAGCCGCCTGAGTTTCCACGTGACGCCGCTCACCAACCAGGGGCTGCTGTCGCAACAGGTCCGCCAGGCGTTGCGCGCCTTGCTGGGCCAGGTGCGCGGGGCGACGGTGGTCAAGCTGCGGGCCTTCGTAGCGGGCGCCGGGGACCTGAGGCGCGTGCAAGCTGTGGTGAGCGAGACATTCACGGAGCGCCGGCTGCCGCTGCCCGCGCTCAGCGTGATCCAGGTGGGCGCCTTACCCATGAGCGGCGCGCAGGTGGTCATCGAGGCGACGGCGCAGGAACGCAGGCCGGTGAATCCTCACGGGCTGGCGTTCATTTCCGGGCAGGCGGCCAGCGCACCCGATCCGCTGGCGCCGCCAGGGCCGCTGCTGGAGAAATCGCTGGAGGGGCTGCGCACGGCGGTGCGGGCCGCGGGCGCCGGTGAAGAAGACGTTTTGCGGGTGAGTTGTTTCATTGCCTCCTTCGATGACTGGGGCCACCTGCGCGGGCAGATCGCGCGCGCTTTCCCGCGGGCTGCGTGGAACTTGCTTCAGCCGCAGCGAGCGCCCACACGGGCCCTGGTCGAGTGCGAGGCGGTGGCGCGGCTGCGCACGCCTCCCGCCGCGCCGTTGCAGTTTCTCAATCCGCCCGGGCTTCCCCAATCGCAGCTCTATTCCCAGATTGCCCTGGTGGGACCGGGGCCGGTGGTGCTGACCGGAGCGCAGCTCGGCTTCCGGGACAGCGAGGAGGACGCGCGGCTCGCGTTCCAGCGTCTCGGTCGAACCTTGCAAGAAGCGGGTGCTTCGTTCCAGGGAGTGGCGATGTCGCACATTTATCCTCTGTCGGCGGCGGTGGGGGAGAGGCTGCGCCGGATCCGCTCGGAATTCTACGATCGCCAGGCGCCGCCGGCCTCGACCATGCTGCCTTTCGAGGGTCTGCCTTCGCTGGACGCTTCCTTCGGCGTGGACGTGATCGCCGTCAAGGGAACGCCTTCTTCCGCCGCGTCATCGTCTCTGAGCCCGGGCGCCGGCTTGCGTCGCTGAAGTCTGAGCCAGTTCGGTCCGGGGTTGGCCTTCCGGCCGTCTGCCGGTCTTGGCAGAATCGGACAGATAACGGAGGGCATGCATGCGTGGGATGGCGAAGCTGATGGTTCTGGCGGCCTGCGCCGTGCCAGCGCGGGCAAGCGGCGTCGGCTTTGCGTTCCAGGATCCTTCGCAACCCTTCGAGCGGCGGGTCGAAGACCTGCTGTCGCGCCTGACGCTGGAAGAGAAGATCGCGCAATTGATGAACGACGCGCCGGCTATTCCGCGGCTGGGAATCCCGGCTTATAACTGGTGGAACGAATGCCTGCACGGGGTAGGGCGGGCGGGGTTGGCGACCGTCTTCCCGCAAGCGATCGGGCTGGCGGCGACCTGGGACGTCGAACTCATGGAGCGCGTCGCCACCGCCATCTCCGACGAGGCCCGGGCCAAGCACCACGAATTCGTTCGGCGCGGCAAGCGCAACATCTATCAGGGCCTCACCTTCTGGTCACCCAACATCAACCTCTTCCGTGATCCCCGTTGGGGGCGTGGCATGGAAACCTATGGCGAGGACCCGCATCTGACCGCGCGCCTTGCAGTAGCCTTCATCCGCGGCCTTCAGGGCAACCCCCGCGCTATCTGAAGGTGGTGGCGACAGCCAAGCATTACGCGGTGCACAGCGGCCCCGAGCCGCTGCGGCACAGCTTCGACGCGCAGGTCAGCCTCGCGGATCTGTACGAGACTTACCTGCCCCACTTCGAGACGGCGGTGCGGGAGGC
>JBMFPL010000520.1:0-2277 GCA_049969115.1 Bryobacteraceae bacterium
TGTGAGTGTCGGTAACTTCCCCACGCGCGCGGTGATCCTATACTTTGCCCGGCGCACGGACTCGACGCCGGTCCCACCGATGCCTACGAGAACCGTGGGACGGAACACCGCTCCGGTGGGTTTGCCCGTCTCCGCTGCTCCTTTTACGAGTTCAGCCGTCAACTGGGCGCTCAGATCCCGCGGCTCCTCAAGACCTTCGATCAAATCAATGTTCATCCCTGCGCGGGGCAGGTCTCCTTGGGCCATTACGGCTCCCTCCTGCGGCCCTTACCTCACCTGGGCCGTGCGCTGACTTCTCCTCGATACCTGAGGGAATACTCCCCGATTTGGAACTCGTCGAGATCGTGGAGCTCCAAGCGGCTCACAGGAGTCCCCCTAAACGTCATGCTGACACCGTCATCGGCTTCGATGACACACAAAACTTCCCCTTCTATGCGCTCGGCGCTGATGGTTGCCCCCCGAGCGTCGAGGCCGGTCAAGACCAAGTCGCTGCCGGGACCGCCGATCCGAACGCGGCGGCGACCTGTCGCGGACAAATCGAAGCTGGCCTGCTTTTGGCCGGCGCGCCAGTAGGTCAAGGTTCCATGCGGGCGGGGGCGCCGGCGATGCCACACCCAAACGGCGAGGAAGAGTACCGCAGCGCCGACGGCTACGCCGAACGGGCGCAACGCCCGTCGCATCCTGGCCCGCCGCTCAGCCTCCTCCCTCTGCCGCCGGGCCGCCTCCTCAGCCTTCTTCCGGGCTTCCGCTTCAGCAGCTTCCTGCTGCCTCCGCTTGGCCGCTTCTTCGGCCTGGCGCCGGGCCTGTTCGGCCGCCACCTCATCAAGTACCTGCTGCCGCACCTTGTCCAACTGGGCGGCCGGCGTTTGGGCCACTCGGTAATTGGGGAAACCCGCCCCTCGAAACGCCTGGTCCACCCCTTCGTCAACTTGAGGTCCAAGCTGGACCTGCCAGACGAACCACGGCATGCCGGCAAACCTACGAGCCACCTCCTCCAGCCGCACCTCGGCCGCGCTGCCGCGCACCCCGGGCGGTGGATTATTCAAGCCATCCGTGAGAAGAATGACCACTTTCACGTGCTTGTGGGCACCCTGGGCGTCGTCCAGGCGCTTGGCTTCCGCCAAGCCTTCCTGAATCGCCGCAGCGGTGTACGTCCAGTCGCCCTTGGCTGGAAGGCGGTCTACAATCGCCTTCAAACGGTCCTTGTCGCGCTGGTCGTTGATTAAGGCTGCGGGGTAAGCCTGAACCGTGGCATCGTAGGAGATCAGTATGACATTGTCTCCGGCGTTCGCCTTGTCGATGAGTTCCTTAAGAACTCGCTTCACCTCGGGGAAGATGTTCTGGCCCCCGGCTTCACCGACCATCGTGCGGGACGTGTCCACAATGAGGATCAGGTCCGTGGGAGCCACAGGACGAGCGGTCTGTGGCGCCTGCCCTGCTGCGAGGAGCACCATCACCGGCAAGCTGGCGATGAGGGTGTACAGCCTGGCGCTGCGCCAAATCATCGTGTGAGCTCCTCGTAAAGCTCGGCAGCCTTCGCGGCTCCGCAGACAGCTAGAAATTCTATCTGATTTCGGACCCCCTGGTACGTCTCAGGTGGCTTCTGCCCGGGCGATCCGCTGGAGCAGACCGCTCCCGCCAGGGCGAACCGGCTGGCATCCTGCGGATCACGCTTCAGGAGGAAGACGGTCCCCGCGGGGACGGCGTCCTTGTGCTGGCGATAAATGGTCACCGGCACGACGGCGTGGCCGCTTTCCAGTCTCGGCTCGTGGGCCGTCCCGACGCGCACCCCGGCCAGGTACACTGCCTCCCCACCCCGCAAGCCCTCGGCGCTACGAAACTCGACCCCGATGGTGCGCCCGCCAATGCGGGAACAGCCGGCGGAAATCAGCAGCGAGATTGCTGCGATCGCTACTATCAATCTGCGGGGTTTCATGTCTCGCCTCCGCGGTTGCAAGGCATGTACCGCTCCACCTGAGAGGATGCAAGCGCCGTCTTTGCAACCAGTTCAGTCTTAAAGATCATACATCGCGCGGGCCCTGCGCGTGACGTCAGCGTCACATTTACGTGACAGCCGGCTCACATTCCCCGGTGGTGGGCATCGGAATGCGCTCGCAAAGCTCCCGACCACCGGCGGCACGCTTCAAGCGCCACCTGTCGTGGAATCAGTATGTTACCGGAGGGTCTGGATCGCAGACGAATGCGCGCCCCGCCGGCGGCCTTAATGGCAAGAAAGTTGCCCTTGCAGGATACGGCGGCCATAGGCCGCCCGAAGGC